>RFIQ01000534.1 GCA_003695565.1 Planctomycetota bacterium
CGTGCAATGGCTGATTCTCCTTCGCGTCTTCTTCGCCGCAGCCGGGAGGGGGCTTATGAGGATCGCAAATTCGGATACGTATGCCAAATGTCAGTGCATAATCTCATGTACCGGACAGCCCTGCATCCGGCGGACGCAGGGCACATAGGCCACGTGGGTCCCTTTCGCCGCAAGGGACTCCTACGCCACCGCCGCGGAAATGAGATTTGCGTCTTTGCGTTGCGCTCCTTCGACTGCATCGATAAAGGCGCTCGCCTGAATTTGTAACGGCAGCTGCAAGCCACGTCTGCCCTACCCCACCTCCGCCGTGAGCGATCCAACATGACGCTCGCTTGTGCGTGCCCACAAGCGTCCTGATGAGATGCTACCCCACCTCCCCCGTGAGCGATCCAACATGACGCTCCGCGATAACAATCCTTCTCACGGGGGAGGTAGGCTGCGCCTGATCGCGCGTGCAATGGCTGATTCTCCTTCGCGTCTTCTTCACCGCAGCCGGGAGGGGGCTTATGAGGATCGCGAATTCGGATACGTTTGCCAAATGTCAGTGCATAATCTCATGTACCGGACAGACCTGCGTCCGGTGGATGCAGGGCAATTTGCATGACGAAACATGGGAAACAGGATTAAACGTCGCAAACCCCGATGGCGTGGGCCAGCGACTTTGCCGGATCCGGCCAGGTGGGAATGAATTCTTGGGCAACGTAGCCGCTGTACCCGGTTTCCAGAATGGCGCGCATGATGGGAGGGTAGTTCAACTCCTGGTTCTCATCGATCTCGCACCGCCCCGGGTTTCCGGCGGTATGATAGTGGCCGATGATCGGGTGCAGCGATCGTAAGCGCCGAATAACATCGCCATGCATGACCTGGACGTGGTAGATGTCGAACAGCAGCTTGAATCTGGGCGAGTCCATCCGCCGTACCAGATCGGCGCATAAGTCGACATCATCTCCAAAGTACCCGGGGTGGCCCTTCATGGGATGGCTGTCATCGCGGCTGTTCAGGTGTTCCAGAACGAGAGTCACTCCTTTCTCTTCCGCATACCCCACTACCTGTTTCCAGCACCGCAGGCAATTGCGTTGGGCGGTCGCATCGGCCATCCCGGCGACTCGCATGCCGGTAAACGTGATGACGTTGGGGCTGCCGTACTCCACGGCCACGTCGATGGCCTGTGTTAATTGTTCGATGACCTGAGGGTGATTCTCCGGATCGACCGGTCCGGTGGCGAACCCGTGGCTGCTGACCAGCGAGATGTCCAGGCCCAGTTCGCGGACTTGTGGATAGAATTTTCGATCGATTCCCTCGATGGCGACCAACCCCAAGCGTTTACCCAGCCGAGCTAGTTCGAGGGCTGGCATGGGTTTGAAGCACCATCCCATGACCGATTGCCGGATGCGGCCACGGCGCGGTGAGGTACCCTCGGCATCGGGCTGTTGCCCGGCGGTGGGAGAGGATCCGATCAGCCCCCAAGCGGCAGCCAGGGAGGCAGTGGACAGGATCGTGCGTCGGTCGGTCGATGGCATGCTTTCGCTCCTGCGGAGTTGAAATGAAGTCGGGGATGATCAGGATTCTGGGAACAACGGCAACTGGCCGTCGCGGCCCGTGGACGGGGCAGGCGGAACAACATTCAAATGCTCGAAGGCGCGCGGCGTCGCGCACCGTCCCCGCGTGGTGCGAATGATCAATTCGGAGCGCAACAGAAAGGGTTCGACTTCATCGACCAAGGTGTCGGAAGGGACATTGATCGTGTGAGCGATGGCTTCGATGCCAGCCGGGCCGCCACCAAACACCCGAATCAGCGTATCCAGGTACTTGCGGTCTTGCCGATCCAACCCCAACCGATCGATACCGGTCATCTTCATAGCCCGATGAACGATGTCCAGCGTCACGCGACCATCCGATTTGGCCAGCGCATAATCGCGGACCCACAGCAAACGGTTGTTGGCCACGCGAGGCGTCCCCCGACTGCGGCGGGCGATCTCCTCTGCGGCGTCGTCGGTGATGGCCAAATCGAGCTTGCGCGCGTTGGTCCGAACGATGGCAGTCAGTTCGCTGTCGGTGTAAAACCCTAAATGTTCCCGGATCTGAAATCGGTCTCTCAATGGGCCACTGAGCATGCCGGCCCGCGTGGTGGCGCCGATCAGGGTGAAGGGTTTGAGCTGCAGGTTCAACGTCCGGGCGCTGACACCTTCTCCCAACACGATGTCGATGCGAAAATCCTCCATCGCCGTGTAAAGGTATTCCTCCACGGCTTTGGGCAATCGATGGATTTCGTCGATGAACAATACCGATCGGTCTTCCAGATTGGTCAGGTAAGGAATGATGTCCTTGGGGGCCTTCAGCGCCGGCCCGCTGGCCATTTGCACCGGGACATCCAGTTCACGTGGAATGCACGTAGCGAACGTTGTCTTGCCCAATCCGGGAGGCCCATCGAACAGGACATGACCCAGCGGCTCGTCGCGCTTCTTCGCCGCATCGATGGCGATCTGCAGCACCTCGATCACCTCCCGCTGACCGATCATGTCCGCGATGCGTTTCGGGCGCAGCGCCACATCGTTTTCGTCGCCAGGGGCTGGCGGTTGCATCATCGATTCGCGCACCAAGTGCCTGTTCTCCCTAACTCGATCCACCCTGTCCGCAGCGATTGCTTTGCGGAGCAGCCACTGTTCCCGCTTACCGAAGCGGGGGGCAACCCCATCATATCCGAATCGCCGCGGTGGTTCGACAGCAACTCCCCGGCCACCTGACCGTCTTCCGCGGCCCGGCCGCATCCCAGCTTCCAACTAGGCGCCAGGTGCCGCCGCGGGGTCAGTCGCTGACGGGCTCAGGAATTCATTGCGACCAATGCGAGCAATCCGATGATCACGGCCAGCACCACCAGGATGACCATCGCCAGCTTCTTGTAGGAGAAAGGGGCGATGCCGCTGATCTTCCCCGTTTGGGCATTGATGAGGACGCGGCGGACCTGACCTCGATAGCGGTAGGCGAGGATCCAAACGGGCAACAAGACCGGAGTGCCGAACAATTCTTCGATGCGCACGTTGACGTGGAGGTTGCGGTGCCGTCCAGGTAGCCGGCTGGCCGCGCGTTGGGCCTCCAACCGTTCGATCTCGGCCCGCACGATGGGTCGCACCGCCTTCCGCGGCCGTTTGAGCGTTTCCACGATCCAACCCCGCATGTCGCACTGGTCAATCGGCACCAGGTTTGCCAATTGGAAAGGCCCGATGGCCTGGCCTTCCGCCAGAGTCAGAGCGCTGCTGCCGGGGATCAGCACGCTCTCATAGGTCGACTGGAATCGCCCGCTAACCGGATACCAATTCCCACGGCATCCGGCCGGTGGCGGCGAGGCGTCGGCTGTCCATTTCGTATCGGTTCGCGCACGGAAGTTCCAAAATGGAACGTATACTCCGCGCATCTCCGCGATGGTGCTGGAGGTGGCGGCATCGGATGGACGCCAGAACCCGGTTTTCAACCACTCCCGCAAAATCTGTTCGGCGTGGTGTCGATCCACCCGGGCGGGGGCGGCCCACTGCGGCGCGATGTGCGCGCGTGGCGGTTGCTGGACGATGCGTGTGCTGCCGCAGAAGGGACACCGCAGGGCCTGGGCCTCGGCGTCGTAACGCATCGATGCACCGCATCCTTGGCAATCGAAACTGATGACCCGCTCGGCAGCAGGCGGGGTATCCTGCTGGCTGCTGTGCAGCGGGTTCTCGGTCCCACAATTGGCGCAAAACAAATCGTCGACATCCAGGTAGCAACGGCAGACGTTGCACCGGTTCACAGATTCGATATTCATACCCCTTCCCGGGCTACTGGAGCCATGAGGGAAGCTGCCCAGCGGCCGGCAGCTCGATCGGTTGCACCCGTTCGATGCCGGGAATCTTCATCAGCTCTTCCACTGCCTGCGTCGTCGGTGGGCTGTCCAGGTTCAGTACGCCGATGGCATGTCCACCCGGCCGGTCGGACCCGCGCCCCACGGCCATTTGAGCAATATTCAAGTCGTGCTGGCCGAACACCGTGCCAACCCTACCGATAATTCCCGGCACGTCCTGATGGCAGAACACGACCAGATGGCCGTCGATATAGGCTTCCAACCGATGGTCATCGACCATCACCAGACGCGGCATGTTTTGTCCGAACACGGTGCCGGCAGCATTGGCCGTTTGCCCCCCGCCGGTTACCTCGGCGGCGATCGATGAACTGAAGGCCCCCTTGTCGTGGCTGCGGTTCTCCACCAGTTCGATACCCCGTTCGCGCAGCAACATCTGGGCATTGATGATATTGACGTCCTCATCCAGAGCTCGTTCGAGCAATCCAGCGCAAAACGCATTGGTTAGCAAATTGGTGTCTGCATCGGCCACGTCCCCGCGATACGTCAACGTGCAACGGCCGATGGCCGCGTCGTGCCACTGAGACAGGAACAACCCCAGGCGGTAGGCAACATCCAAGTAGCTGCGCAGGGCGGCCAGAGTCTTGGGGTCGATGGCGGCTACATTGACGGCATGCCGAATTTCCCCGTGTTTGAGATAGGCCAGCAACAACTGGATTCCTTCGATGGCCACCTGCGTTTGCGCTTCCTCCGTGCTGGCACCCAGGTGCGGTGTGCAAACCACCCCCGGCATGCCGAACAAGGGGCTGTCGGTGCACGGTTCGGTCTCGAAGACATCCAGGGCGACACCTGCGATCTTGCCGGACTTGAGCCCGTCGACCAACGCTGCCTCGTTGTAGATTCCGCCACGGGCACAATTGATCAATCGGATCCCCGGTTTGACTTTCTCCAACGCATCGTGGTCGATCAGGTTGCGCGTCTCGTCGGTCAGCGGAGTGTGGACGGTCAAGTAGTCGACCTGGGGCAACATGTCGTCGATCTTCTCCACGCGCTGCACCCCTAAACGCGTCGCCTGTTCCTCCGTCAGGAAAGGGTCGTAGGCCAGCACCTTCATTTCAAACGCCAGCGCACGCTCGGCCACCGCCCGGCCGATGCGTCCCATTCCCACCACGCCCAGGGTCTTGTCGGCCAGTTGCGTGCCCATGTAACTCTTGCGGTCCCAACGGCCTTGGCACAGCGATTGGTAGGCCGCGGCGATATTGCGAGACAAAGCCAGCATCAATGCGAAGGTGTGTTCGGCCGTGGACAACGTATTGCCCGACGGGGTGTTCATCACCACGATCCCCAATCGCGTGGCAGCCGTCTTGTCGATGTTGTCCGTGCCGACCCCTGCCCGGACAATGGCCCGCAGTCGTTTGTTCCCCTGCAGCGCCTCGGCGGTGATTTTCACCCCGCTGCGAATGATGACACCGTCGAATTCATTCAACGCTTGCCGCAGTTCCTCACCTTTCAATCCCGTCCGCACCTCGTAGGTGCAATCCGGATCGGCTTCCAGCAACGCGATGCCTTCTGGAGCGATGGAATCGAGTACCCCAATCTTGAACTTGCTCATGACTATCCAGGTTCTTGTTCGAGTTGCGTGTTTTCAATTCAATGGGCGAGAGTGCGTGCACCCTTCAGTCCCGGATGCAATTGGGCCGGGCGGTAGCAACCACCATCGCATCTAAGCATTGCGCTGCGCAAATTCCTGCATGAAGTCGCTCAAGGCCTGGACTCCCTCGATCGGCATGGCGTTGTAAATACTGGCGCGAATGCCACCGACGCTGCGATGCCCCTTGAGGTTCGTCAGGCCGCGCTGACCAGCCTGTTCCAGGAATTGAGACTCCAGGTCCGGGTTGGGAAGCCGGAAGGTGACGTTCATGAGCGATCGATCTTCGCGGCGAGCGTGGCCAACGTACAGGTTTGGGAAGGCATCCAGTACGTCGTACAGCAACCGGGCCTTGCGTCGGTTCAGCTCCAGCATCTGGTCCAACCCTCCGATCGTCTCTTCCAACCATTGGGCCACCAGCCCCAAGGCGTAGACGGCGAAGGTCGGCGGGGTATTCCACATCGAATCGTTTTCTGAATGGTTGCGGTAATTGAGGTAACCGGGCAGATCCGCCGAGCTGCGATCGAGCAAATCTCTGCGGATGACGACCACAGTGACGCCCGCCGGTCCGGCATTCTTTTGAGCGCACGCATAGATCAATCCGTACCGCGTTACATCGACCGGACGGCACAGGAAATCGCTGGAAGCATCACACACCAGCGGCGCCGTCCCGGTGTCCCAGTCCTGTTGGAACTGGATTCCCTGAATCGTTTCGTTGCTGGTGATGTGGACGTACGACGCATCGTCGGCGATGGGCAACTGATCGCGCTGCGGCAACTCACTGTAATTCGATTCCTTGCCGTCGAAGATAACCTCCACGGGCCCTTCGCGGCGGGCTTCCTCCAACGCTTTTTTGCCCCACGACCCCGTGATGACGTATTGTGCGGGCTGGGAACGTCCACGCAACAAATTGATCGGGACCATGGAGAACTGCAATCGCGCTCCCCCCTGCAAGAACAGCACGTCATAGTCGTCGCTCAGTTTCAGCAGGCGTTGCAAACGCTCCTTGGCCCCCTGCTGGATAGCGATGTAGTCCTTGCTGCGGTGGGAAATCTCCAGGATGGATGCTCCGGCACCTGGCAGGCACAGCATTTCGTCGCGGATGCGCTCCAGGACAGGCACGGGGAGGACGGCCGGTCCAGCCGAAAAATTGAAAACGCGAGACTGCACAACGTCGGTGGCCATAGCAGATGGGTCCTTCAACTCTACGTTTCTACATGGAATCAATTAATGAACAACGCGCCGCAGCAACCGGAGGTTCCAGGGCACCTGGCTATGGACGCGCCGCATCGCCTGGCGGCGACGGGACGGTGCGGATTCCGCTCGACTCCAGCCAGTTTCCAAACGCCGTCGGCTGTCGGTAAATCGAATTTCAACCGCAACCCCTTCAAGCGGATCCGATCCAGTTGGGGATCGGCCTCATTCTAGGACTCGCCCCGAATTCGCGAAAGGACCGCCTTGCCGACGGCCGCGCGTGGACCGGCGGCAGGAATTGCGTACGGCTGGTTCTGTGACCCCACGACCCGATTAGCGGCGTCGTCGGGGATCGGGCACGTAGACGAACTGGCCACCGTTTTCCGCGGCGATTCGCCGCAGCAATTGCTGGCCGTCCAGCGAATAGAAGGCGATGGTGTGGATCGGCACGCGGATTTGAGTTCCGTAAATCAGGTCTTCGCTGCGGTTCACCTCGCGGAGAAACCCCGCCACATCGACGGAGGTGACGCCGTCGGTCAACAGGTAGATTGCGTCGGGTTCCAGCGAAATCGCCAGCTCCAACGCGTCGTTGGGCGGCGCGCCGGTATCGATCTTCAACGATTGCAACCATCGCCGGGCATGCTGCAAGTTCTCCGGCGTTGCATACAGCAAGTGCCGAGCGGGACCCTCCCCGGCCGGATCGGGGATCGCCTGCAACTGGCGATTGTAGAAAATAATGTAGAACCGCTGATGCGGTTTGAGGCTGGCCAAGGACGAGAGCAGTTCGGCCCGAGCCGCCTCCCATGGCCCGCCACGCATGCTGGCGGAACCATCGATGACGTAACAGAACGCGTTGCCGCCGGCAGCGGCACCAAAAAATTCGGCGGACGTCGCTGCACCGACCACCTCTGCCGCGGTTGCCAGCACGGATGCATCCAGCTCCGAGGTGGATGGCGTTGCAAGCTCCCCCAGCACGTCCTGGACCGGCAGGGAGGAATCGAGAGCGTCGCTCACGTCGACCAGAGGCTCCATGGTCTGCTCTGGAATCGCCTCGGAGGGGTCGGCTTCCACCGGTTCGGTCAGTTCGACTGTGTCGAGTTTCTCTTCCACTGGAGTGGCCGATTCAAACGACATCCCGGCAGGAGGCGGTGGCGTGCGAAGCGTCACAAACGCTAGCAAGAGCAGCAACAAGACGTGGGCCACCCCACTGGCGATCGCACCCCGAATGCGAACTCGGGATTGCAACCGGCGATGGGCTTCGGCCGACCGAAGTAGGTCCAAGTCTACTGGCGCGTCGGCTGCATTGCTGGTGGGCGGGCGCTGGCGCTCCTCGGCTCGGGCTGCCGCCACACGGGCTTGGGCATGCGGTACGATCGCCTCCCAGGACTTCAGCGGAAAAGGCGCATCCTCGCCTCCATCCCCCGCCGCATCCGCACCCACCGCATGGTCTTGCGGGCTCGATTCGTCGTTGGTCGCCATGCCCTCGCGTCGCAGGTCGTCGGAGTGGCGGGCTTGCAACCATTGCTGGAGGGGCTCGACCTGACCCAGCTCAGCCAGATTCAGCGCATCTTGCAATTCCAGCAGCTCCAATTCGGCCCGCGCGGCCGCCACGCGCTTCTTCAGCCGCTCCATCTCCTTCGTCCCACGTCGAACTAATTCGGCAGGGTCGATGCGATGACCAGGTGGACCTGCAGGGGGCTCGTGTTCCGACATGAGAGGACTCGGGCTAATCAGCAAAACCGGGCTTTTGGTGAAACACGCCACATTATCTAAAACTCGCCCGCGCCCGTCAACGTTTCGCTCCGCCGACGGGAGGTCCTATGCTGTGTTGGAGGGGACCGCTGATCGACGCTAATGAAGCGAGGTGTGGTTTGTTTCGGTCGATTCGTGGGGCGTCTGCTGGTTCGTTGCAGTTTTGGCCCAGGAACATAGACGCGTCTGGGGGTACGAGTCGGCTGAGCCGCGTCTCTGCTCCGTGTCCTCTGTGGTTGCACGAAACTCCGGTTCCAGTCATTCAGCGTGCGAGGGGTGTACCTGACGATTGGCCTTGGCTGCCGCGACCGGCGTCTTCTATAAGGGGTGAGATGGCTGGCCCATTTTCACGGCATCCTACGCGGGCGCTCTGACCAGTCTCGGAAACTCGGACTCGATACTCACCAGGCAAGGAAGCCCCCATGTGCGTGAGACATCCAATCCTGTCGACTGCCACCTGGTGCCTTGCGGCCGGAATCCTGTGCGCGAGCGGCAGCTCCGTGGTTCAGGGGCAACCGCCGTCGGTTCCCAGCCTGAGCGGTGGTGCGGGCGGTGCAGCAGGCGGCGGACTGCAGGCTCGCCGCGGCGGGCCTCCTCCCAGCCTGCCATCGGAGGCTGGGCAGTACTGGCAGACCTACGACTTGAGGCCGTACACCAAAGAGCTCGCCGCGATCGATCGCCCCCATCAGGCTGTGGTGGATTGGATCTTGCGGGAAACCGGCACCGAGGTGTGGTTTACCGATCCCTTTGGATTCGTCAACGCAGATCGCGAAACCTTGCGAGTCTATCACACCGAATCGATGCACAACATTGTGCGCGAAGTGCACGAGCGGTTTGTCAACGGCACCACCGTCCCGCAACTGTATGGTTTGCGAGTCATGGCAGTGGGCAACCCGAACTGGCGCACCCGCGCCCATGCCCTGATGCGCAGTGTCCCTGCCCAATCGCCGGGAGTGCACGCATATTTGATGTCCAAAGAAAATGCCGCCATGTTCTTGGCGATGATGCGCGGTCGCACTGACTATCGAGAGATCAGCGCGGTCGACATGGTTGTGCACAATGGCCAAAGCCAGACGCTGGAGCAGCTCCGAGGTCGCAACTTCGTAGCCGATTACCAGCCGGCTCCGGGGACCTGGCCGCCCTACATGCCCACGACCGGGGAAATCCAAGAGGGGTACCGCTTGCAGCTCAGTCCCCTGTTGACCGTCGACAAACGCATGGTGGACCTGGTGGTTCAGTGCCACATCGACCAGGTCGAGCGCCTCAACCCGGTGCTGCTCGACCTCCCGTTGCAAAACGGCCAATCCTACACGGGGCAGATCCATGTTCCGCAGGTATCAAGCTGGAGGCTGCATGAACGGTTTCGGTGGCCTGCCGATCAGGTTCTGTTGTTGAGCTGCGGTGTGGTGGCATCTCCCACGGGGACGCCCAACGAGTCGCTGTTGGGGTTGAGCGGGAACCTGTTGGGGCTGGACCGGATTCTCACAGGCGGTCGCGACCGAGCCGATGCGTTGCTGATGATCGAGTACCGCGGTGATGCCACCGGGCGGGTCGTACCTAGTGCTGCCGCGGCACCGGCCGCCCGTGCGGCGGCAAACCCGCTCAGCCGCGGACGGTACTGATTGGCCCACCCGGCGAGTTCCCCGTGGCTCAATTTGAAGGTTCCCACCCTATGTTTTGCGGCCTGGAGGTGTACCATGGAGACCGAAATGGGAGGCGGCGGCCAGTATAGACCCGCCTCACGCAGTCGGTTGCAGGGTGCAGCCGCGGTAACGTTGAATTCTTGTTTTTCAGTGGCGGTGGGTGGATGTCGAGCCCTGCAAATCGCGTCGTGATCACTGGATTGGGAATCGTCAGTCCGATCGGGAACGACCTGGAATCGGTGTGGTCCAACTTGGAGTCGGGCCGGTCGGGCATTCGACCCTGGAAGAATCTGCCCCAAGGCGTACTGCCGGTTCAACACGGGGCTGAGGCCCAGGAATTCACTGGCCAGATCGCCGATTACGGCCCACTGGAGAAATCGCTCCAGCGGTCGATCAAGAAGAACATGAAAGTGATGTGCCGCGAAATCGAGATGGGGGTCGCCGCGTCGCAGAAAGCGCTGCATCATGCCGCGCTCGGACAGGTCGACCCCGACCGGGCGGGATGTGTCTTCGGCAGCGATTACATCCTCACCCGTCCCGAGGAATTTGCCGACGGAGTTCGCAGTTGTCGGGCGGCGGCCGGGGGCCAGTTCCATCCCCGGGATTGGCCCACGCATGGCCTGCCCAAGGTCGGCCCGTTGTGGTTGCTGAAGTACCTGCCCAACATGCCCAACAGCCACGTTTCCATTTACAACGACTTTCGTGGCCCCAACAATGCCATCACCGTTCGCGAGGCCAGCATGTTTCTGGCAGTCGCCGAGGCGGTATCGATCATCCGGCGTGGGGCGGCCGACGTCATGTTGGTCGGTTGCACCGGCAGTCGCTTGCATCCCATGCGGTCGGTGAATGAATCCAAGGCATTTCCGATCGCCACCGATCGCGACCCACCCAGCAGCATGGCTCGGCCGTTCGATCAGTCGGCCGAGGGAATCGTTCTTGGCGAAGGCGCAGCCACGATCGTACTGGAGTCGTTCGAGCACGCCCAACGCCGCGGTGCCGATTTGTGGGGTGAGGTGGTTGGTTCGGCCAGCGGGTTTGGTGGCGGAACCCCCCAGCAGCTTCGGGACACGATCCAGCGCACGCTCCAAGCCAGCCGCAGCGGTGCCGGCGATCGATGGCCCGACGTCTGGCATCTCAGCGCCCACGGCTGGGGTATCCCTGAGGTCGATCGCCAGGAAGCCGACGCCATCTCGGCCGTGCTGGATGGCAGCAGCGGTATTCCAGTCGTCTGCCCCCAAAGCTACTACGGGAATCTGGGGGCTGGCGGCGGTGGGGTGAGTCTGGTCGCTAGTCTGCTGGCACTGCGCCATGGTCGGCTGTTCCCCACGTTGAACCTTGACACCCCGCTTCCTGAGGCAAAGTGGACCGCTTCCAGGGGGGATGAGCCAGCCGGTGGTGCGTTTCTAGCCGTCTCGCACACGCTGCACGGTCAAACGTGTGCTTTAGCGATCGCCTCGGTTTAGTCGGAGCTACCCAGGGAAGGCGCGATAGGGGGCTTACCTGGCCGTTACCGCTACATTCCCTGCGACGCTCAATCGGCCGGTGCATCGTTCGCCGCACTGACTGGGCTTCTCAAGATCGCGTTGACAGTACCAATAGACGGTTATAGGATGTGAACAACAACTGATGAATACAACCCACTGAGAGGTTGATTTCGTCGGCCGAATTCCAAGTTGATGCTGGCTCTTTTCGGGTAGATTGGATCCTATCGCTCGGCATCGAACCTCGCTGGCGCTCCTTTGTGTGGCGTCCCGTCGGTCTGGAAGTTTCCGGCCGGGGAATGCCCTCTCGCGAGTTCTTCTCACGGCCAGTGAGTGCGAAATGAATCCCAACGAAATCCTGCGATTGGTCGACGGCTTGCACCGCGAGCGAAACATCGACAAAGAAGTTGTCTTCGTTGCCATCGAAGCGGCTTTGGTGACTGCGTTGCGCAAGTTTCGCGGCGAAGATGCCCAGATTGAAGTCAGCATCGATCGCAAGACAGGCGCCATTACTGGTCGCGTCGATGATGAGGAGTTCGACCAGTCGGTCATTGGTCGAATCGGTGCCCAGGCCGCCAAGCAGGTGATCATCCAAAAGATCAAGGAAGCCGAATTGCAATCGCTCTTGGACGAATTCCAGGATCAGATTGGCGAATTGGTCACCGGTACGGTGCAACGCAACGACCGGGGAATCACGATTGTTCAATTGGGGAACGTCGAGGCGATTCTGCCCCGCGGCGAGCAGATTTCCGGCGAATCGTATCACAACGGCGATCGCATCCGGGCCATCATTTACGAGGTCAAGCATGCCGGGAACCGGGTCAAAGTGATTTTGAGTCGGACCAAACCGCAACTGGTCCAACGGTTGTTTGAACAAGAGATTCCCGAGATTGCCGAAGGGGTGATCGAGATTAAAGCGATTAGTCGTGAGCCGGGCTATCGCAGCAAAGTTGCCGTCACCAGTTCCGACCAGCGGGTCGATTGCGTGGGGGCATGCGTCGGGATTCGCGGAAACCGAATCAAGAACATCACCAGCGAATTGGCTGGCGAGCGGATCGACATCGTGCGATGGAGTCCCGATCCGATGGAGTTGATTCCGGCGGCGCTGCAGCCGGCCGAAGTCGACCAGGTCTTGTTGTGCGATATGATCGGCCGGGCCATCGTGTTGGTCAAGGAAGATCAACTATCCCAAGCCATCGGCAAGTTCGGTCAGAACGTGCGGCTGGCCAGCAAGTTGGTCGGCTGGGATATCGAGATCATGACCGCCGACGAGCTGGAGGAGCACATCGAGCGGGCGGTCGCTGCCTTCATGGAATTGGAGGGGATGAGCGACGAGTTGGCGCAACGCTTGGTCGAACAAGGGTATTTGTCGTACGACGACCTGTCCGTCATCGAACCCGATGCACTGATGGAAATGGGCGGTTTGACGGCTGAGCAAGTGGACATGTTGGTCGAACAAGCGGAAGAGCGCGCCGAAGAGGCTGAGCGAATCGCTCAGGAGGAAAAACGGCTCAAGAAGGAGCGAGCAGCCATCGAGAAAATGGCTGCTAGCAATCCGGCTGGTGCTGCCGAAGCGCCGAGCCCGGTTGCTGCGGCGGACCAACCCGCTGCCCCAGCTCAATCGACCGCCGCTGCAGATCGACCCGGCGACGAACCTGTCGCGGCAGCATCCGATGATGTTGCTGATGAAACAACCGATGAAGCGGCTGGTGAGCCGGCGAGCGAATCCGCCGCGGAAACCGCTGCCGCAGGACCTGCCGGTAGCGAACCCCAGACCGGTAGCGATACAGAGAACAGCGAAGTGGAGGCAGGCGCCGCTCAGCCGGATGCGGAACCGGTTGCGGAGGAAAATGCATCGACGCCGCAGGGGGCGAGCGATGGAGCCTTCGATTTAGAACAAGAACATCCGCCTGAAGAGGTCCCGGCTGAGGCGACTTCGGCGGCGGATACCAACAGTACTCAAGAGGAAGCCATGGACCAAACCAATGCGACCGATCGGAACTAGACGGCGGCAGCTCGGTCAACGCACCTCAGGTCTGGCGCTCGCGCCAGGCGGACGGGGGAACGGGCGACCGGGCTCAGCCAGCAGGACTCTGATCGGAGACAACGGAGGGGCCGTTCGTTGCGGTGGCTGGTGCCCCGCAGGACGCAACACCCAGGTTTCCAAATCGGGACTCCCGAATTACCGGGGGTGGCCCATGTAAGCGACGCACCATGTGCAGCCGGTGGTGGAGTCGCGAGTACTGTGGGTACTTCACGACCATGCCAATGACCACCATCAACTGTTAGGAAAAACTGCACGTGGCAAAACGGATCTACGCGTTAGCAAAAGAACTGGGAATGGACAGCAAAGAGCTGGTTTCTCTTTGCACCAAGATTGGGATTCAGAACAAAGGCTCGGCGCTGGCCAGTCTGGACGACGACGAAGTAGCTCGTATCCAGAAACACATCGCGGAGGCCAAGCAGGCGGCTTCCGCGCCTCAGGCGGCCGGCCCCAGTCCGAGGGTCGACGCACCGGTTCGCACCGGCCCGCTGGCGGGACGCAAGACGTTGGACAGCAAGCCGCGAGTGATCCCCACGCGGCGTTCTGCGAAGAAATCTACTCCTGCCCCTACCCCCGCGGCGGATGCGCCACCGGCGGCTGAACCGCCCCCCGCCGCCATCGCCGAACCGGTGGCCGAGGCACCAGCTCAGCCGCAGGAAGAGCGGGATACGGTCCAACCGATCTCACGCGATCAATACGTACCGCCGCCCTCGGCGGCCGCCGGCGGCCGCGTCCGCAGTTTGGACGCCCGGCGAGGAAAGTCGGAAGGGAGCAAGACGACGGAAAAGAAAAAACCGGTCAAGCGTGAACCGGTGATCAAGGTCGCGCGGGTACCCACGGCGGCCCAGCCCCCCAAGCCAGCTAAAAAAGACGAACCGGCGCCGCAACGGCCGGAGATCCGGTTCACAAAAGAGGACATCAGCGGCCAGAAAAAGGGCATGAAGGCTTCTTTGGAAAAGCTCGAGGAACAGAACGAGCGGGAAAAGGAAGCCGAACGTCGGCGCGGGATGCCGGCGGCCAATGCGCCGGGGGGATTGAAAGGGTTTAAGGAAGCAGCCGATCGCAAACGCGGGCGGCATCGCGATGACGAGGAAGAGGAAAAGGGATTCCGCAAACGTGGAGCCGGCATCGCTGCGGCCCGAGCGGAGCGTCGCAAGCGGGGGCGCGACCTGCTGGAGGACGACGATCGCCCCAGCCGCAGTTACAAGAAACTGCAGCGAAGTCGAGGCGGCAGTACGGCAGCTCCCCGCAAGGAGAAAGCCGTACTGCAATTGCCCTGCACGGTGCGGAGTTTCTCCGAAGCTGCCAGTGTGCCTGCCGGCAAAGTATTGGCGACCTTGATGCAAATGGGACATCCCTTGACCATCAATGCCAACCTGGATGCGGAACTGGCGGAGCTCCTGGCCCTGGAACTCGAGGTGGAACTCGAATTCAAGCAACCCAAGTCGCTGGAAGAGGCCGTCATCGAGGAGTTTGAGAACATGGAGGATCCCCCGGAGAAACTGGTGCCCCGTCCCCCGGTGGTTACGTTCTTGGGACACGTCGACCACGGCAAGACTTCGCTGCTCGATGCCATCATCGGTACCCGTGTGGTGGACAAGGAAGCCGGTGGTATCACTCAGCACATCCGCGCCTATCAGGTTGACAAGGATGGTCGACAGATCACCTTTGTCGACACGCCCGGCCACGAAGCGTTCACGGAAATGCGCGCTCGCGGTGCCAACGTCACCGACATCGCCGTGCTAGTGATCGCGGCCGATGACGGCATCATGCCTCAGACCGAAGAGGCCATCAGCCACGCCAAGGCTGCCGGCGTTCCCATCGTCGTCGCATTGAACAAAATCGACTTGCCGGGGGTCGACCAAACGCGCGTATTGACGCAAATGACCGAGCACGGGTTGACTCCCAGCGAATGGGGTGGGGACGTTGAAATCGTCCGTACCAGTGCGATTACGGGTGAGGGCGTCGACGATCTGCTGGAGACGTTGCTGACCGTGGCCGAGTTGCATGATTACCGGGCCAATCCCGATCGTCCCGCCATCGGCGTGTGCCTGGAGGCACAGCAAGAATCCGACCGCGGGGTCATTGCTAAGCTCATCGTGCAAAAGGGGACGCTGCACGTGGGCGATGTATTGGTTTGCGGGACGAGCTACGGTCGGGTCAAGGCCATGTTCGATCCGCTGAATCCCTCGCGGCAAATCAAATCGGCTGGACCGTCCTGTCCAGCCAACGTCACGGGGCTGGAATCCCCGCCGGAAGCTGGTGAGCGGTTTCACGTGCTGGATGATATCGCCATCGCCCGCGAAATCGCCGAGGCACGTGAGGAACGCTTGCGGGCGCATTCGTTGGCCGGCACCTCGCCGAAGGTCTCCTTCGAGCACTTCCAGGATTTGCTGCAGAGCGGCCGACTGGGACAGCAAGAAGAGATGGTCGAGCTGAACTTGATTTTGCGGGCCGATACGCGAGGCAGCCTGGAAGCGATCGAGAAGGAGCTGAGCAAGATCGAACATCCGGAAGTTCAAATCCGTATCCTGCAAAAAAGTGTGGGCGGCATCACCGTCGGCGATGTTACCCTGGCCAGCGCCTCGCATGCGGTGATCGTCGGATTCAATGTGATTCCCGACGAGCAGGCCCGTGCCCTGGCCGACGAGCGCCAGGTAGAGATCCGACGGTACGACATTATTTACAAGCTGGCCGAGGACATCCGGGCTTTGATCGAGGGCCGTTTGCGGCCGGAAGAGCGCGTGGTCGAACTGGGACGAGCGCTGGTCAAGCAGGTGTTCAACATCACGCGCGTCGGTACGGTGGCCGGTTGCTACGTGGCGCAGGGCTCGATCCAACGCGGTTGCCGCATCCGCGTCCACCGGGATGGTCGGACCATCGGCGATTATGCGTTGGAGTCGCTCAAACGGCACAAGGAGGACGTCAAAGAGGTGCCCAGGGGGATGGAATGCGGCATCCGTCTGGCCGGCTTCAACGACCTTAAACAAGACGACGTGCTGGAAGCCTACCGGGTCGAGGAAGTCGCCCGGAAACTGGAATAATCCCTCGGTCCCGCTCCGGCTGGTAGCAGGGCCTGTGCGTCGCTGGCGACGCGCTGAAGCACGGAAATGCGGGGAGCGCGTGATCGAGCCAGGATTCTCAAATCTGCCAGAGCAGGGATAGCAGGAACACGTTTCTGGACACTCAGTCGAAGACCGCTAACATGACAAGCCGACGATTGTTGAAAGCCGCCGAGGCGATTCGTGAAGTGGTCAGCATGGCCATCTTGACCGAGTTGCGCGACCCGCGCGTACGCCATGTCACGGTCACCAGCGTCGAGGTCGCTCCGGACATGCGCTCGGCAAAGGTATTTGTCAGTGTCATGGGAGATCTGGGCCGCCAGCAACTGTGCGTCCGAGGGCTGAACAATGCCGCCGGCTTTCTGCAGTCCAAGATCGCGCAGCGCATCGACACGCGGTACACTCCCCGCTTAACCTTCGCGTTGGACGACGGAGTGAAAAAGAGCTTGGAAGTCGCTCGGATTCTCAAACGCATTGCCGATGAGCGCACCGCGACGACGGACCAGGACGGCGCGGCTGTGGAAGATGAATCGAGCGAACCGCCGCCCCCGCCGTACAGCGAGTAACCTCCCCATATTTACCGACCGTGGATGATCGTTGCAGAGCGTCCACGCCAACCAGCTTTCCACGAGAACATCGCTATGAGCAAGACGAGTCGGGCCCAAAAAATTCAGTTGCTGCAAAAGGTGGCCCTCAAGCATTTCGCTCCTGTCCTCCCGCCGGAAGACCGCAGCGTGCTCGATATCCTGATGTACGCCTGCTGCCTCGAGGACGCACCCTACGATGCAGCCGATGAAGCGTTCGGCAGATTGCAGGAATCGTATTTCGATTGGAACGAAATCCGCGTCACCACGATCACGGAGTTGTCCGAGACTCTGCACAACTTGCCCAATCCCAGGTCGGCTGCGATCCGCATCAAGAAAAACCTCCAGTCGCTGTTCGAGATGCGTTACAGTTTCGACTTGGAGGACATGCGCAAGATGAACCTCGGCAAGGCGGTGCAAGAATTGCAAAAGATGGGTAGGATGACGCGGTTCGTCCTCGGGTACGTCGTGCAGCACGCCTTGGGCGGTCATGCTGTGCCCGTCAGCGAAACGATCATGGAATTGCTGAAGATGACTGGAGTCGTCTCGGAGGCCGAAGCAGCCAAAGGTGAAACGCCTGGATTGGAACGGGCTATTCCCAAGACCAAGGGGTTGGAAGTCGCTTCGTGCTTGCACCAGATGGCGGTCGAAGCGTCCCTTTCTCCCGGCAGCAAGAAGGTTCAATCTATGCTGAAAGAGGCGGGGTACGAACCGCCACCCTCCGAAAAGCAGGCTGCTCCAGCGGCAACGGGAGCCGCGGCCAAATCCTCTCCGGCCGCCACCGCGGGTAAGGCTGAACAAAAAGCTGCCAAACCGAAAAAGGCTGCTGCCAAGAAGGCGCCGGCCAAGGCCACCAGCAGTAAGAAGGCCAGCAGTAAGACGGAAACCGCCAAGGCCTCGACCAAGAAGGCTCCGTCCGCTAAACGTACAAGCAAAACGGCGGGCAAGACCAAAGCAGCCGGTGCGAAGAAGTCCGCGCAGAAGCCTGCTGCTAGCAAGAAAAAGACCGTGACTACGGCCAAGAAAACCACTAAACGAAAACCGCGGTAGCGTCGGGCCGGGTAGGCTCGTCTACTGCGGCAAATCCAGGACATCCTCCAAGGAACTCGGATGCAGGCAACGCCCCCCCAAGCTCCATTGCGGCGCGACGGGGCAAAGCCGAGTCCTATTCGTTGAACTCATTCTGAATCGAGATAGATCGCGATGGCAGGACATTCCCACTGGGCAGGTATCAAACACAAGAAAGCACTGGTCGATTCCAAACGCAGCAAGCTCTGGTCGAAGCTGTCGAAGGCCATCATCGTGGCCGCCAAGCTGGGCGGAGGGGACCCGGACGCCAACATTCGGTTGCGGGCCGCCATCCAGGAAGCCAAGTCGTTCAGTATGCCCAAGGACAATATCGAGCGGGCGATCAAACGCGGAACCGGCGAGTTGGACGGCGGCAATGTCGAGGAAGTGGTCTACGAAGGTTACGGTCCGGGGGGAGTCGCCATCATGTGCGATATCATGACCGACAACCGGAATCGCACGGCTCCCGAGCTTCGCAAATTGTTCGATACCTACGGTGGCAATCTGGGCGGCACCGGCTGCGTGGCGTATCTGTTCGACCGCAAGGGGTTGATTGTCATCCGCGACGAAAATGTCGACGTCGAACAGATCATGGAGATCGCATTGGAAAACGAAGCAGAGGATATCGACACGCTGGAGGACCGGATTGAAATCCGAACCTCCCCGGAAAACTTCAGCCAGGTCCGCACGGCGTTGGAGGATGCCGGCATCGAGTTGGAGGTAGCCGAAGTCGTGCGTCTTCCGCAAACGACGGTCGATGTCGATGAGGAAACGGCCACCAAAGTCCTCAAGCTACTCGAAGCGCTGGAGGATCACGACGATGTGCAAAGCGTGGCATCGAATCTGAACTTCGACAGCGCGGCGGTAGCTCAGGTATTGCAATCCCAGTCTTGAGCCAGCACCGCTCGTTGCATGGCAGCAGCGGCCTGGCCGCATCGCTGGTCTCGCCCCCTGCGCAAAATGCTCAGGCGATGTCTTGCGATGTGCCGTCCGACGCCGTAGCGTGCTGCACTTGTTCGATGCGGTTGATTGCGTTGAGCATGGCCAGCAGCGTCGCCTCGACCGTGTCGGTGGAAACGCCGACTCCGCGGTAGGTCTGGCCATCGTATTCCACTTCCAACTGCACCTCACCCTGTGCGTCCCGGCCGAGGGTGGCGCTTCGGACGCGAAAATCTTTGCACACCACGCGGTACCCGGTCATCGACTCCACGGCCCAAAAGGCGGCATCGATGGGGCCATCCCCCTGCTCTACCTCGCGCGTCACGGCTTGGCCATGATGCGCCAGGGTCAGTTTGACTTTGGGGAGATGATCCGTTCCGCTGGAGACTTCGTAATGGACGAGCTGCCAGGCTTCGTCGGCCCGACCGGAAATCTCCTGCTGGACCAATGCCACCACGTCACCGTCGTAAATGGCTTTCTTCTTGTCGGCCAGCTCTTTGAATTTTTCAAAGACGTGTTGCAACTGTTCGGCCGTCAATGTGAACCCCAGAGCGCGGATGCGGTCGCCCAACGCAGCGCGCCCCGAGTGCTTGCCCAATACCAGATCGGTCTTGGCAAATCCGACATCTTCGGGCCGCATGATCTCGTAGGTGCTGCGCTCCTTGAGCATCCCGTCTTGGTG
Source organism: Planctomycetota bacterium (assembly GCA_003695565.1). Lineage (GTDB taxonomy): Bacteria > Planctomycetota > Planctomycetia > Pirellulales > Pirellulaceae > Aureliella. The sequence continues at coordinate 19,924 of RFIQ01000534.1, forward strand.
GATTCCCGATTCGTGTGCGAACGCATTGCGGCCAACGATGGCCTTGTTGCGTTGCACTTCCAAACCGGTAACCTTGCTGACCAGGCGACTGGTGGGCACCAAGCGCCGCGTGCTGATCCCCGTTTCGCACTGGTAGTAATCGGCCCGCGTGCGAAATGCCATGACGATCTCCTCGAGCGCGCAATTGCCAGCGCGTTCGCCGATACCGTTGATCGTGCATTCGACCTGTCCACATCCCGCTTCGACGGCGGCCAAGGAGTTGGCGACAGCCAGGCCCAGATCGTCGTGACAGTGGACGCTCAACGTGCAGCGGTCGATGTTGGGGACTCGGTTGATCAGCAATTGGATGCGCTGGTACATTTCGCTGGGAACCGCGTAACCGACGGTGTCGGGAATGTTGATGGTGGTGGCGCCGGCGTCGATGGCGGCTTCCACCACGCGGCAGAGAAAATCATGTTCGGTGCGGGCGGCATCCTCCGGAGAAAACTCGATGTCATCGCAGTACTTTGCCGCCAACTGCACGCCCTGCACCGCCCGGGCCACGATTTCTTCCTGGGTCATGCGCAACTTGAATTCGCGATGAATGGCACTGGTGGCCAGGAAGACGTGGATCCGCGGGCGGGTGGCACCCTTGAGCGCCTCCCAGGCGCGTTCGATGTCGGCCGGGTTGCAGCGAGCCAGGCCGCATACGGCAGGTCCGCGAACGGTGTTGGCAATCTCCCGCACCGCCTCGAAATCACCAGGGGAGGCGATGGGAAACCCTGCTTCGATCACATCCACGCCCAGTTCAGCCAAGGCTTGCGCTACCTCCAGTTTCTCATTCAGATTCATGCTGGCTCCCGGCGATTGCTCGCCGTCGCGCAGCGTGGTATCAAAAATCGTGATTCGACGCATTTTCGTGTTCTCCATCGATTCGGTGTCGCTCCGGAGTAGCGCGATGTTTGCTTCCAGAAAACTCCAACAAAAAACCCCGAGGCTCGGTCTGAGCTCCGGGGTCGGCGTGCTACATCGGTTTTTCAATCGATCAGTACAGTCCAACCCCTCGGTGCTCCCGCAGGAGCAAAATAAGGGACAACCGCAACTGATCGGCTAATTGCATTTCCGCGTTTCCACAGCAGGTCACAGGTAAGCTTGCAACATGATTGTCGTATCCTATCCCCACTCTTTGGTCGCGTCAAGCAGAACTGCTCCCCCGACGATTCGGGGGTCTTGGGGACAAGCCTGTCGCCGCGGCCGGAGAGGTGGTCCTTCGCGGCCAATGCACGCGGTTTCGACATTTTCCGCCAAACTCGGATTGCGGGCCCTGGCACCCATCAAGCGACTCGTCGGTTGCGGGATCGCGGCTGAATGAGGGTGGCCGGCCTGTCTAACGCCCGCTCAATTCATGGCTATCACTTGTCACTTGGCGCGTGCAGCATCCTGCAGTTTGGTTTCGCGGGCAAACATCTGTCGAGCCGTCTCCAAACCAAATTCCTTCAGAACGTCCGTGACGGTCACTTCGCTGCTGCGGCTTTCCAGCCTCGCCCAGGCCTCAACGTGTTGAACCTTGATGTTGATCGCGCGGCCATACTTCTTGGCGACTTCGTCAAGCTTAGCGATGTTCCGGTGCGTCTGAACGACGGCCACGTCCAAATTGATCGGCTGACAGATCCAAGTGGCAAAACGGCCTGTCGTAGCGATCTCGTCGCCCAGTACGTCGACGATCTTGCTGGCCTGGATTCGAGTACTCGAAACAATGTAGTACTTATTGATCCAAGCCAATGCATTGAGCATCCGTCCACCGGCGAAGGCGGAGGGCCAAAATACGATTTCGGCGCCTTTCTCAGACAGACGTCGCCAGTTTTCGTGCCAGTTTATGTCATAGCAAATCTGGATCCCGATCTTGCCGAAGTCCAGTTCAAATACAGGTGGATCGACAGGGCCAGGTGCGATTCCTTTGTCGAGTTCGTTGACCGTCGGATTGATCTTCCGATACTCGCCGACCAGCCGTCCGTCACGATCGATCACAACCGCTGAGTTGTAATATCTGCCGTTCTCTACCGTGCTGATGGGGCAAACGACATAGCAACGATGTTGCTTGGCGAATTCAGCGAATGGCTGCGAGAATCGACCAATCGGGACTTCGCTGGTCTCCGATATTGGTTTCCTCGGCCCACGGACGTATGCCACATGGAACATCTCAGGCAAGCAGATAATATCCGGGCGTTGCGGGATCATGTGCTCCATCCGATCGAGCATCAAGTCCAGCATTTCTTCGCTTGTATCGGCCTGCAAGCCATGTTGGCAAACCGTGCCAACCCAAACCTCACGCGGCAGCCGCGACACAGCAAAGTCTTCGGCAAATGCTCTTGGCGAGCTGCTACAATGTGCGAAGCCGCCTAGGGTACACACAAGAGTTCTGCCGAGTGCTCCGGCGGCGAGTTGTGCAATGACCGTACGACGCGTGATTCGATGCATGGTGGCTCGCCTGTTCTGAACACCAGAAGTCGCCCGTTATTTGCCGCGCATATATCATATATGAAGTAAATGTGCCATCTCTCGCGAAGACGGAGCCTGGGATCCGCATTGCCTTAGGATGGCTGGACTTCGTGGACGATCACCGTGTTGTGCGTCTTGTCCACCACCCCCGTGCCGGCTACCACCACGATGCGGTCACCGGGGCTCAGAACCTGGTGGTCCCGACCCCACTGGACGACGTTTTCAATCAACTCCCGGGGGCTGTGGAACGCGGCCATGTAGTGCGGCATGATCCCCCAAAACAAACACATGCGTCGCAGGGTTGCCGGGTTGTCGCTGACTCCCAAAGTGGGGATGTAATTCCGTTGCTTCGATTTCACCCAGGCCGTGCCGCCGGAGCGGCTGGCGACGACGACCAGTTTGGCACCGATGGCTTGGGCGATGTTGGACGAGTTGTACGTGACCGCGCTCGTGATGGGGTGCACCCGCTTGACCTCTTTGGGCAGAGGTGCCGGCGGTTGATCCTTGAGTAGTTGCTCCGTAACCCGCATGATGCGATCCATGGTATCCACGGCCTGCACCGGGTATTTGCCGATCGCCGTTTCGCCGCTCAGCATGCATGCGTCGGCCCCATCCAGGATTGCATTGGCCACATCGCTGGCTTCGGCCCGCGTGGGGCGGCTGTTCTCGTGCATGCTTTCCAGCATCTGCGTGGCGACGATGACCGGTTTGAGTTTTTCGCGGCAGACCGCGATGATCCGCTTCTGGGCGATGGGGGTTTCCGCTACATCAATCTCCACTCCCAAGTCGCCGCGCGCCACCATGACACCATCAGCGGCGTCGACAATAGCCTCCAGGGATTCCAGGGCTTCGCGTTTCTCTATTTTGGCGATCACCAGCGCGGGGCAATCCAGCGATCGCAGAATATCCTTCAAGGTGCATACGTCCTGGGGCGACCGCACAAAGCTCAAACTGACAAAATCGATCTCGTTGTTCGCCGCCCAGATCGCATTGGATACATCCTCGGGCCGCATGGCCGTGACGCTCAGCGAAACCCCCGGCAAGTTGATTCCCTGGCGGCTGCGAATCGTGCCTCCAGTCAACACGCGGCAGCGAAAACGGTCCGCGCTGCGCTGGATCACTTCCAGGCTGATCGTACCGTCGGCCAGCATGATTCGATCGCCGACTTTTACCTCATCGACCAGTTTTTCGTAATTCGAGGTCAGCTCATCCGGGCCGTGCGGAGTCTCTCCGCGAACGAACACCAACTCCCTTCCCGGCTCGACGTCCAAGGGGTCGGTATGCAGTTGGCCCAAACGGATCTTGGGGCCGGACAGATCGAGCAGCACGGCGACGGGAAATCCCGTTTTCTCACGGACCTGGCGTATTTTCTCCAAGATCAATGCGAAATCGGTTTGCGTGCCGTGCGCTGCATTGATGCGGAATACGTCCACGCCAGCCTGCACCAAACGGATCAGCATTTCCACGGAATTGCAGGCTGGACCGACCGTCGCCACGATTTTGGAGCGCGCTTCGTTGAGCGTCGGACGGGAATGCATGGCCGGGCCTTTTCCTTGCGGGGACTATCTTGCGGGGACTATTTGGTCTGTGGGGATGTCGAAACGGGGTCGGTGCTCTCGCGCCGGTCAGAGCGCCTGTTGGCTGTTCCGCGAGGGACTCGCGGGCTACTGTGGGTCGGGGGCCGGACGGTGCGAGCATCAATAATCCTTTGGCGTCCTACTTCGCACGCCTGGCTTGGGATACATTCTTACGAGGATCGGTGTGTGCGCACAGGTCATTCCTTCGACGGGCCCTGGCGATATCGAGAAGGTGCATGCAGGCGGGATTTTGGCACGGGAAGACGGCGATTGTATGCGGCGCAACTGCAGGGTTGGGCCGATCCATCACCGCTGCGCTGGCCGAACAAGGGGTCGGCAGGTTGGCGGTTGTGGCGCGGAGCCCAGACAACCTGCAGAGCCTGGCAGGAGAATTGAGGGATCGGTATCCGGCCGTGGAGATCGTACCGGCGGCCGTCGATTTGACCGACCGCGCCTCGGTAGAGCAGTTTGCTGCTGCGTTTCCCGCTCTTGATCTGCCTGCGCGGATCGCTGGCGGGAATCAGCCGACGGGGGGGGCGGGACGTGATGTCGATTTGTTGGTGCAAGCGGTCGGGCAGAGCGACCGAGGTCGCATCGATTCGCTCCCCACCGAGCGTTTGCAGGGCTTGATCGAAACCAACGTGGTGACCAGCCTGCATGCCATCCAGGCGTTCGTGCCGCGGATGGCCCCAGGTGGAACCATCGTGCTGGTGGGCTCTCTGGCCAGTTTGTTCGCCACGAGATTTCTGGGCGGATATGCGATTGCCAAACACGCCTTGGCAGCCCTGGCGCATCAGGCTCGCCGGGAACTGGCAGATCGCGACTTGCATGTGCTGTTGGTTTGTCCCGGCCCTATCCGACGGCCGGACGGAGGCCAGCGCTACCGGGATTTGGATCAGGCCGTTGATTTGCCTCCACAGGCCTTGCAACCCGGCGGGGGGGCAAAACTGCGTGGGCTTGAACCGCAGCGATTGGCTCGCGATATTCTTGGAGCCGCCGAGCGCAAACAGGCGTTGCTGATCCGACCTCGCAAGGCCCGGTTGCTATGGGCCCTGTCGACGGTTTGCCCCACCCTGGCCGAACGCATCCTGCGAAACCGATCGGCCTGATGGTTTGGCGCATGGCCGGCTTGAATCATTCAACAACTTCCTTCCCTGTCGATCTGACTTTATTTTTAGCGAGAGCGATCCCCATGAATCATCGTCCTGCCCCTGTCTCGCCTGTCGCTCCGGCGGATCGCGTTGCGTTGCGGATTGTCATCGGCGGCAACCCCTCCCGGTTCGATCGCATCCGGCGAGACCGCCGCTGGCAGGGACCTGCCCGGGTGATGCGGATGGCGTCGATCATCGCATGTTGGGCGGTGGGGCTGCCGATCCCGGCTCTCCTGGCGGACGAAGCCTCGACCAGACCGAATTTCGTAGTAATCTTCTGCGATGACCTGGGATACGGAGATTTGAGTTGTTATGGGCATCCCAGCATCGAAACTCCCGAACTGGATCGCATGGCCCAGCAAGGCATGCGATGGTTGCAATTCTATTCCGCCGCCCCAGTTTGCACGCCCAGTCGTGCCGCGCTGTTGACCGGTCGGCTTCCTCTGCGCAACGGTATGTGCAGCAACCGGAGGCGGGTCTTGTTTCCGGATTCCCGAGGTGGATTGCCGGACTCGGAGATCACCATCGCCGAGATGCTCAAAGCCGAGGGATACCGTACGGCAGCGGTTGGCAAGTGGCATCTGGGGCATTTGCCGCAATTCCTGCCGACGCGACAAGGATTCGATTCCTATTTCGGCATTCCCTACTCCAACGATATGGATCGCGTGGCTGATGCACCTCGTGGAATGCAAGCCATTTTCGAGCCGCAAACGTCGTATTTCAATGTGCCATTGATGCGGGGCGAACAAATCGTCGAGCGTCCGGCGGATCAAACCACCATCACAAAGCGTTACACTGAGGAAGCGGTGCGATTCATCAAGTCGGCGGGGGACGAACCGTTTTTCCTGTACTTGGCGCACTCCATGCCGCATGTGCCGTTGTTTCGCAGTCCCGGCTTTGCCGACACCAGTCGGCGGGGTTTGTACGGCGACGTGGTGCAGGAGATCGACTGGAGCGTGGGGCAGATCCTGGATGCGATTCGTCGCCAGGGAATTGCCAGTCGCACCCTGGTGGTGTTCACCAGCGACAACGGGCCGTGGTTGTCCCAGAAACAACATGGCGGTTCCGCGGGTCTGCTGCGAGAGGGCAAGGGCACGACCTGGGAGGGGGGCATGCGTGAGCCGACGATCATGTGGATGCCGGGCACCATTCCCGCCGGTCGAGCCACGCCGGCCTTGGGGTCGACCATGGACCTGATGGCCACCTTTGCCGCCATGGCTGGAGCCAGATTGCCGACCGATCGCGTGCTCGATTCGCTGGACCTATCCCCTGTCCTGCGAGGTGAATCGGCCAGTGGGCCACGCAACCATGTGTTTTATTATCGGGCCTACGAATTGATGGCAGTGCGGTTGGGACCGTGGAAGGCCCATTTTAAGAAACAAGGGTCGTATGGCACGCTCCCCAAGGTGCTCACCGAGTGCGATCCGCCGGAATTGTATCATTTGGAAGTCGATCCCGGCGAGCAATACAACGTGGCCGAGGAGCACCCCGAGGTACTGGACGAGATCGAGGCCCTGGTGCAGCAGCACCGCCAGCACTTGCGGCCCGCCGATAGTCAACTGGAACTTTGAACGCGCCGGAATGGTCGAATCGTGGCGCAACTGTTCGTTTACTCCAACCCCAAGCGGAATTACCATCATGGCTTATTTTCCCGACATTCCACGCGTCGAATACGAAGGCCCGCAGAGCCGCAACCCGCTCGCTTTCCGTTGGTACAACCCCGACGAAGTGGTCGAGGGCAAAACGATGCGGGAGCACCTCAGGTTCAGCATCGTTTATTGGCATACGATGCGGGGAACAGGCGGCGATCCTTTCGGTGCTGGCACGATGGTCCGGCCGTGGGATGATGGTAGCGACTCGCTGGACAATGCGTTGCGCCGCGTCGAAGTGGCTTTCGAGATTTTCGAGAAGCTGCAAGCTCCGTTCTATGCGTTCCACGATCGGGACGTGGCTCCCGAGGGAAGCACGCTGGCGGAGAGCCATGCCAATTTCGATCGCGTCGCCCAGTCGTTGAAGGAGCATCAGGAGAAGACGGGAGTGCGGTTGCTGTGGGGGACCGCCAATCTCTTCAGCAATCCCCGCTACATGCACGGCGCGGCCACCAGTTGCAACTTCGACGCATTCGCCTATGCCGCGGCGCAGGTCAAAAAGTGCCTGGAAGTGACCAAGGAACTGGGCGGCGTAAACTACGTGTTCTGGGGCGGCCGGGAGGGCTACCAGAATCTCTATAACACCGATATGAAACGCGAGCTGGATCAC
>RFIQ01000535.1 GCA_003695565.1 Planctomycetota bacterium
ATGATCAACAAGATTCCCGTCAAGCCGAAAGCCCCAAAGCCCGGCAAGACGAACAGTTCACAGGCCAGGCAGGCGATCCCCAGCAAGAACAGCAAGACCTCCAACCATCCGCTGGTCCCGCCCAAGATGTGACTCCAGAAGAAAATCCCGAAACACAGCGCCGCGGTCAGACCGGCCACGCTGATTCCGGGTGCCGCAAACTCGATGTACATACCGATCAACCCGATGACCAACAGCAAGACGGTCAGCCAGGGTCGGTTCAACAAGTAAACAGTGGCATCGATCCAACGCAGTCGTACCCGAGTCCATGCACCTACCTGCAAGCGGGACTCGAAGTCGCCCCGCGACTCGACCACCAAATCGCAGAGGCCCAGTTCCTCCGCCCGCTGAGCGCCCACGGTCAAGAAGCGGTCTTGTCCAGACTCGGGAATTCGTTGCGGTTGTTCGAATCGTCCAGCGTTCTCGGGGGCTTGCAGATCCACATCGGTCACGTAGACCACCTGACCGGTGTTCGCATCGATGGCCCGGTAAACCTGCGTCGTGCGGTCCACCATCGCTTGGGCCACCGCCGGTGGCCTCCCTGCCGCTTCGGCCAATTCACGTACCGCGGCGGTGATATAACTCAACGCTTTTTCTTCGACATGCTCAAAGCCACGCATGCCCAGTTGAATCGGGCCTGCGTCTCCAATTAGAGCTCCACGAGCCATCACGACGTAATCCGCCCCCAAGGCAACGATGGCTCCGCCGCTGATTGCTTCCTCGGGAATGAAAACGACGGTGGTCGCCCAATCGATGTCACGCAATCGGCGGGCGATGTTCAGGGAAGCCTCCAATTCGCCCCCAGGCGTAGTCAACTCGATGACGACCAGCTCCGCGCCACGACGTTCGGCTTGCCGCAGTTGCTGGTCGATAAACCATTCCATCCGTCCTGCGATCACCCCGGTCGCCTGGATCCAGACGGCTCGTTCGTATCGGCGATCGAGCCAGGATGGCATTTGGGCATCTGCGACATCGGGCGGAGCATCTGGAGCAGCGACGGGCCGGTCAGCTGGCATGGCCTGCGCCGCCGCGTCGGCTTGATCGGCAGCCCGCGCTGGGGTCGCAATCAGGACGCAGAGCATCAGCAGGTTGAACAATTGAGAGATCGAGTGCCCCATCATTCAGACGTTCCCCCGACGTGTCTTGTTGGCGATAGTCTCAGGGGAAGGGGCTGGACGCAACTACGATTGCTCCGCACCACCCTCGCTATCGTTGTCGCTGCCCTCGTCAAGGTGCTGGCTACCGCCCGCTTCCCGATCGGTCACGTTGTTGGCCTCTACTGCATCGCCTGGCGAAACGGATTGATCAGCAGGAGGGCTGGATGCCTCGCCAGAGGAAGGCTCCGGGCCTCGCCCGTCGTCGTCATCGATATCGGGCGGAACCTTCACCACAGCGGTCAGCGTATCGCCTTCGTCCAACGTCATGATCCGCACACCTTGGGTATTCCGTCCCACGATCGAGATGTCGGACGCCGCGATACGCTGAATCTTGCCGCGGGCGGTCATCATCAACACCTCGTCTTCGTCCGTTACCGAGGCGATCCCGATAACGGGACCATTGCGCGGCGTGGTGCGGATATCGATCAAACCGCCACCGCCGCGGTGCTGAGTGCGGTAACCCTGGTTGGACCCCAACGATTCGGCTTCGTCGGTGTCCGCATCGTCGTCACCGGTCGCTGTGCCAGGCCCGAAATAAGTGCGTTTGCCATACCCGTTTTGGCAAGCGGTCAACAGGGTGGCGCCCGGCGTGGGATCGACCACGACCATGCCCACCACGTAATCTCCCTTGCGCAATCGGATGCCGCGCACCCCAGACGTGTTCCGACCCATGGGCCGAGCATCCGATTCTGGGAATCGAATGGCGCGGCCACCGCCGGTCTCCAGCAACACTTCATCGCCAGGTCCGACCACGACGACATCGACCAGCTCATCATCGTCCCGCAGCTTGATGGCGATAATGCCGCCGCGTTTCGGGCGGGAATAGGCCTCCAACGGCGTCTTTTTCACCAGACCCGACTTGGTAGCCATCATCAAGAAATGCCCTTCCAGCCCAAAGTCCCGGATGGCCAGGCACTCGGCAATCTGCTCGTCCTCGTCCAGGTTCAGCAAGTTGACCACAGCCCGACCGCGGCTTTCCCGGTTCAACTGAGGAATGTCATAGACTTTCAACCAGTAGACCTTGCCCTTGTTGGTGAAGAACAACAGGTAGGCGTGCGTGCTGGCGACGAACAGGTGTTCGATGGGGTCTTCGTCCTCGACCTTGGCGCCCTTGATTCCTTTGCCCCCGCGGCGCTGAGCCCGATAGGTGTCGGCGGGAATCCGCTTGATGTAGCCTCGATGGCTGATCGTCACCACCATGTTCTCTTCGGTGATCAGATCTTCCAGGTTGTAATTGCCAACCTCCTCGCCGCTGATCTCCGTCCGCCGGTCGTCGCCAAATCGCCGCGAAATTTCTTGCAGTTCTTCCTTGATAATATCATATATCCGCTGCGGATCGGCCAGGATCTCCAGGTATCCGTCGATCTCCTCCAACAGCTTGCCATGCTCGTCGGTCAGCTTATCCTGTTCCAGGTTGACCAACTGGCCCATCCGCATCGCGAGGATGGCATCGGTTTGAACGCTGGTCAGCGTGTACGCGCTGGCCACGCCTCGATCGGATTGGAACGAAGCGAATCCCTTCTCGCCCAGAGCGCGTGCCATCATCGATGCGGGAACTTCGATTCCCATCAACCGTTCTTTGGCTTCGGCCTGAGTGCGGCTGGTACGGATCGTTTGGATGATCCGCTCGATGTCCGCCAGGGCCAACAACAGTCCCTCCACGGTATGTTTGCGCTTGCGAGCTCGCTGCAACAGAAACTCGGTACGACGGCGGATGACCTCCACGCGGTGCCGCACGAATTCCTGGAGCATCTGTTTGATATTCAGCTCGCGCGGTTTGCCATCTACCAATGCCAGGAAAATAATGGAGAAAGTGTCCTGCAGCGGCGAGTACTGGTACAACTGATTGAGCACGACATCGGGATCATGTCCCTGCTTGATGTCGATCACCAATCGCACGGGCTCCTTCAAATCGCTTTCGTCGCGAATGCCGGAGATACCCTTGATCTTGCCAGTGCTGACCAAAGCCGCGATCTTTTCGATTACGCGGTCGCGGAACTGCTGGAACGGGATCTCTTTTACAATGATCCGCGTCCGATTCTTGACCGTTTCGATTTCGGTACGAGCCCGCACCACGATGGTGCTCCGACCGGTGCGGTATCCCTGGCGTATTCCCAGTTGTCCGCAGATGATTCCCCCGGTGGGGAAATCAGGACCGGGCAAGACCTCCATGATTTCGTCGATGGTAATGTCCGGATCGTCGATCAATCGAATCAGTGCTGCGCAGACTTCGCGCAGGTTGTGGGGCGGAATGCTGGTGGCCATCCCTACCGCAATCCCCGTGGCGCCGTTGACCAGCAGATTGGGGAATTTCGACGGCAATACCACCGGCTCGGTACGCGCTTCGTCGTATGTCGGTACAAAGTCGACCGTATCGAGCTTGATGTCCTCCAGCATCAAGGCCGCCGCCGGGCTCAACCGAGCCTCGGTATATCGCATGGCCGCAGGCGGCAAACCGGCGATCGAACCGAAGTTACCCTGTTTGTCGACCAACACGTAGCGCATGTTCCATTCCTGGGCCATGCGCACCAACGTCGGATAAATCACCGCCTCGCCGTGCGGATGGTAATTGCCGCTGGTGTCCCCGGATATCTTCGCGCATTTGACGCGTTTGGAACCTGGACCCAAATTCAGGTCGTTCATGGCCACCAGGATGCGTCGCTGCGACGGTTTCAAACCGTCCCGGGCATCGGGAAGAGCCCGGGAAACAATGACGCTCATTGCATACGTCAGGTAGCTGTCCCGCAGCTCATTCTCGATCGGTTGATCAATGAACTGCGCCCCGCCGTCGTTGCCCGAGCCATCGTCACCCGAGCCGCCGCCCGTTTGCTCCTCGCCGTTATCAACCGGTGGTTCTTCCGCCAATGGAATGCCCTTCCTGTATAGCTCGCAAGTGGGGGTGGGTCCGTCTGCCCGTTGCCGAATTCCCCGTTTCCAACGTACCGCAAAATATACACCTTCGAGCCTGGTGCAACAATGGGACGAGGCCGCATTTATGGTTTCGTAAGTCTTTAATTAGCAAGAAGTTACGACACGTGTTTTGCGTTGGGGCACGACCGCGCGCGAACACCACCAGGCGGCTCCAATTCGGAGACCCGATAGCCCAGATGGACACCCCCCAAAGAGGCAGAGAGTCAGGGCTCAGAACCAACAATCAATGGCTGCCATCGAGCAGAATCCGAGGCTGATCAAGGCGTTGAGGTGAAAGAACGCGAACCCGACGCGGCCCAGGTCGTCGGGGCGCACCAACCGATGCTGGCGAACCACCAATACCGCCACCACCACCCATCCCACCGCGTAGATCCATCCCAGTCCCAAATGGGGGAAACAAAAGGGCCAAACTGCCAGGACTCCGAGCATTGCCAGGTGCAGCCAACGGGCGATCCGCAGTGCCCGGGGTACGCCCCACCGGCCCGGCACGCTGTACAACCCCTCTCGACGGTCGAAATCGGCATCCTGGCAGGCATAGATGATGTCGAATCCGGCAACCCACAAAGCAATGGCTGCTGCCAATACGAACGTAGGCAACAGATCGCGCGGCGTGTCCAGCACGATTTCTCCCCGCATTGCGATCCACGAAGCCACCGGTGCCAGGGCCAATGCAACGCCCAACCAAAGGTGCGCTGTCACAGTAAATCGCTTGGCAAGGCTGTAACCGCACAACCAGGCCAGGACGGCCGGGGCAAGGGCCGCAGGCAGCCAGTTCGGAAGAAATAACAAGGTAGACGCCCCGAAGGCAGCGCTGCACGCCAGGAAGAAGCCAATGACCTGCCGCTTGCTGAGCAATCCCGCTGGTAAATGACGGCCCGCCGTTCGCTCGTTCCGAGCGTCGATGTCGGCATCCACCCAGCGGTTGAATGCCATGGCTGCAGAGCGAGCGAACACCATGCACAAAACCACGCCCACGGTTCGCCAGGCAACGGTGCCCGCGTCCATGGGGACGGGAGTGCCGTCGAGGCGGGGAACCCGCAGCGCCATGACACAGGCTAGCAGTGCGAACGGCAACGCGAAAATGGTATGGCTGAACCGGATCAGGTGCAAGAAATCCACCGCGCCGCGCAGCGCTGCCGTAGCACGCCAGGGGGGCGTTGATCGTTCCGGCGCTGGGGAAGCCGTCATTCGCACTCCCTTGAATCCTTTTGCTCGACTCCCCACCGTTGGGCCGATGGCTGCGGAACACCAAGTTGATCGAGTATGCGTCCGACGACAAAATCAACCAGATCCACCAGGGAAGCGACCGGGTGGTACCATCCGGGAGCCGCCGGCAGGATCACGGCGCCGGCCTGGGATGCGCGCCACATGTTTTCCAATTGCAAGGTGCTGAGCGGCGTCTCTCGCGGCACGAGGATGAGCTTGCGGCGTTCCTTCAAGTGCACTTCAGCCGCGCGTTGAATGAGGTTGTTGCTGGCGGCTCTGGCGACGCCGCTCAGCGTCGCCCCTGAACATGGGCATACGACCATGCCTGCCGTCAGGTACGATCCGCTGGCGATGGGCGTGAAGTAATCATCCTCGCGGTGCGCAGCGATCGACCCGCCGCCGGAGGAGTCCGTGGGGCGATCCAACGCACGCTCGGGGAGCAGCAAGCGGCCGCGGGCGGCAGTTACCAGGTCAAGCCAATTGGCAGCGTCCTCCCGCAGGTCGACCCCCAGTTCCTGCCGTACCACCGCTCGACCCGACGCACTGACAACCAGATGCATGGAGCGGCCTGCGTCCCACAGAGCCTCCAGCAATCGCGCGGCATAGACCGCCCCGCTGGCTCCGGTGATGGCCACTACGATCGGAAGAGGCGTGGCGGGCGATGCACGCGTCATGGCTGCTTATGCTCCAGACGATTACCGATGTAGATCGTTGCGACGCCAAACGTCAACGGATAGGCTCGGACATCGGTCAACCCACTTTGCTCCATCAATTGCACGAGCTGCTCGCCGCAGGGAAAGGCTTGAACACTGGCCGGCAGGTAATTGTAGGCCCCCTTTTCATTGCGAGCCAACCACTGACCAACCCGCGGTAACACTGCTCGGAAATAGAAGTTGTACACATGTCGGAAACCCGGCAAAGTGGGCTTGGAGAATTCCAGCACACAGACTTGTCCTCCCGGTTCGCAAACGCGCACCAACTCGTGCAACCCTTGCAGGGTGTCCTGTACGTTGCGGAGCCCGAAGGCCACGGTCACTGCTTGGAAGGAGCCGTCATCGAACGGCAGGTGCATCGTATCGGCCGTTTCGAATCGCACGGGCAAAGCGGCGAACTTCCGCGCGTGCTTGGTCCGCGCGATCTGTAACATTTCTTCGCAGAAATCGGTGCCGACAACTTCCGCTCGTCCATCCAGTCGCCTGGCGATCATCAAGGCCAGATCACCCGTCCCCGTACAGCAGTCCAAGACGGGAGTGGACTTGTCCAAACGCAGCCGGTTCATGGCCCGGCGTCGCCAATACACGTCGATGCCCAGCGAAAGCAGATGGTTGAGCAAATCGTAGCGCGGAGCGATTTGAGCAAACATGCTGCGGACGCGTGCGCCGCTCTTGTCCAACGGTTCGCCGCTCGGCAGGTTGGGATCTTGCCGAACCGGCTGAGCTTCGGGCATGGCTGTTTCCCGTCTGGGTTCCACTGGTATCGATTGGGGGCCGCGTGCTCGATTCATGTTTCGTAATTCTCGATCCGGATCCAGTGGGCGGATGGCGTCAAGGAGTAAGCTCGGCTCGGCATGGTTGCACTGGAGTCGATCGGCTGCGGAATCCTTCAACGGTGCTCGGGGACGTGGGAGTTAGCGAGGAACGTGTGGCGTCCTGTCGGACGCATGCCAGGCCTGCGACGGCGAATCGGTTATCGGATTAAACCAGAAACACCTGGAGTTGACGGCAACCGTGAGCGCCGATGACCAATGATTGCTCGATGTCTGCCGTTTTGCTCGGTCCCGACAGAAACAAACCAAATCCTGGGCGCGGGGCGTCGATCCGTGCATACGCCTGATGCATGTTATGGACGATTTGGTCCTTGGGAACTACCAGAACCAAGTATTGCGTGATGAAAAAAATCACCCGGTGCTTCAA
>RFIQ01000536.1 GCA_003695565.1 Planctomycetota bacterium
CGCTGGGAGCTGTCCGCGCGCGGCTCGGTCGCGGTCTCGGGGGGCGTCTCCTGCCAGAACGAGTGCAGGACCAGCATGGCGGCACCGACCACCAGTAGACTATCGGCGATATTGAAGTTGGGCCAGGTGAACGATCCGTAGCGCAGCAGAATCCAGTCCCGGACGCCGCTGGCCCAGTCCGGACGGTCGGCGGGGGGATGCCACAATCCCAGCCGATCGTACAGGTTGCCGATGATCCCCGCCATGATCATGCCCAAGGCGATGACCAGCCACCAACTACCCAGTCCCCCGTAACGCGTCAGCCACAACAAGATCCCGGCGGCAGCCAATACGGAAAAGATGGCGAACACAATGCCGAACCCCGCGCCGAAACCAAACAGGGCGCCGGGATTGACCGCCGTCTCGATGCCCACGTACGGTTCCCACAACCAGAACGGGGGCTGTTCCCCAGGCAAACCACGCCATGCAAACACCCAGTTCTTGGTCCACAAGTCCGCCGCAGCACCGCCGGCAGTGATCAGCAGAAAAGCCAGCCACCGCGGCCACTTCCTTGTCCCCGTGCGGTGCACGCCTGCTCGATTCACTTCAACCACCTAGCTTCGCTGCGCATTTCACGCAATAGGGTGTAAACGGCAAGACCTCCAGACGCGCCTTGGGGATCCGCGCCCCGCACTCCTCACACTTCCCATAGGTTCCATCCTGGAACTTGGCCAGGGCAGCATCGATCTGCCGCAACTCGTTCCCCTCATGCGACATCAGATTGAGCGTAAATTCCTGCTCGAAACTGTGCGATCCCACGTCCGCTGGATGCAGGGGGGCTCGCATGTCGTCTCCCGCGCTGGAACCAAACGCTTCGTTATACAGCGCCCCCATGTTTCCAACCATGCGCGCTTTCAATTGCAACAATTGATCGCGGAACTTGGAGTAATCGACGCTGGCACCCTTCTTCTTGGCAGCTTTTTTCTTGGTCGCTCCCGTGGTGGTAGATTTCAAAGCCGCGGCCGATTTCTTGGCAGGCTTTGCCTTGCCGGACGCCACCTGGCGCGATCCTGCTCTCTTGCTGGCGTTTGCTCCGCCAGAAGACTTCTTGGCCGATGCCGCTTGGCTGGCCGTAGCTTTCTTACCGGCCACCTTCTTCTTCGCCGCACTCTTCGCGGTCGCTGGCGTTGCCGATGCTTTCTTTCCCACTACCTTCTTGGCCGCAGGCTGCGTCTTGGCTGCAGTGGCCTTGGCAGACTTCTTGGCCGCAGACTTCTTGGCGCCGGACTTCTTGGCCGATGCCACCTTCTTAGCAGCCCCCCGGGGAGGGGACGCGGCCTTCTTGGATGTTTTTCCAGCGGCAGGGGAGGTGCGTTTTTTCGGGCTCACAGCATCTTCCGTTCTGAATTCGAAGGTTGGTTTATGGCGAAAAAGCGTAGGGAACGCGACGATTTATGTCAAACTGGGACAAGCTAAAACTGCAGCTTTGGGGGGAACGCACCGCTGTTTTGCAACCCTCCGGTGGCTCCCCAATGGCCCACCCGCCGTTACATTATGTGTTGAACCCTAGGCCTGAGCTTCGGCTTCGTCCCCGGGATCGAAAAACCTCAAGCGGATATTCTTCCGTCTTCTGACTCCCGCTGGAATTACAGATGGCAGATACCAAGCCCGTCGGTCACAAGCGACCGCCCCACACCACGGATGTCGCCTATCAACAGTGCATCAACCCCCTCTGCGGGGCGGTGCTCGACGTACGTCAAGTGCGGACAGCCTGCGATCGCTGCGGCGATTTGCTCGATGTTCAATACGACTGGGATCGGGCGTCAGTTCCAAGCCGCTTGGCAGATTTCGAGCGAATGTGGGCCGAGCGTCGCGCCCCCATGCGATTCAGCGGGGTGTGGCGGTTCCACGAACTGCTCCCCTTCGCCCCACCCGACCAGGTCGTCACCGTGGGCGAAGGACAAACGCTGCTGCAGCAAGCCGATGCGGTTGCGCAGTACGTGGGAGTCCGCGCCGGTCGTTTGTATTTGCAATACGAGGGCATGAATCCGTCGGGAAGTTTCAAAGACAACGGAATGTGCGCTGCGTTTACCCACGCGCGGATGACCGGAGCATCGCGAGCCGCGTGTGCCTCGACGGGAAACACCAGCGCTTCGCTGGCCATGTACAGCGCGGTGACGCGCCTGATGAAGGCCGTGATCTTCATCGGCAGCGGTAAAATTGCGTACGGAAAACTGTCCCAAGCCCTGGAATTCGGAGCCTTGACCGTCCAGATCGCGGGAGATTTCGATGACGCCATGGTCCGCGTGCGCGAGGTTTCGAAGGATTTGGGAATCTATCTGGTCAACAGCATCAACCCATTCCGCCTCGAGGGGCAAAAGACGATCATGTTCCGCGTGTTGGAAGCGCTCGGTTGGGAGGTCCCGGATTGGATCGTCGTCCCGGGCGGAAATCTTGGGAATTCCAGCGCGTTCGGCAAGGCGTTTAGCGAGTTGCATGCTCTGGGCCTGATCGACCGAATTCCCAGGTTGGCGGTCATCAATGCAGCCGGCGCCGACACGTTGTACCAATTGGTCGAACGGCGCGGCGTGCGTTGGAACGACGGATGCCCGGACATGCAGGCCATCGGGGATTACTACCGCGAATTGGACGCCCGCAGCGCAAAAGCGGACACGATCGCCAGCGCCATCGAGATCAATCGCCCGGTGAACCTGAAGAAGTGCCTGCGAGCATTGGAGGTCTGTCAGGGAGTCGTGCGAAGAGTTTCCGATCAGGAGATCCTGGACGCCAAAGCGCAGGTGGGGGCCGGAGGCATCGGGTGTGAACCGGCCAGTGCAGCCAGCGTTGCGGGCGCGAAACTGCTGCGAGAGGAAGGGATCATCGAACCGGGTGACCGCGTGGTCTGCATCCTCACCGGGCATCAATTGAAGGACCCCACCGCCACGGTGGCCTACCACACGACCGATCAAGATTTGTTCAACGAAGTGCTGGGCAGCCGAGGTGTCCGACGCGCGTCCTTCGCCAATCGCGCGGTGGCGGTTCCCAACGACTTGGAGGCGATCATTCGGGCAATCCAGCTCTACAGTTAACCCCGCCCGGTCCTGGTGCGCCCCGTCGCGATCCGTACAGTGATGGTTGCCGCAGTATCGTTGGTTACCACGCTGTTGGGGCATGTGGGCGGCAGGCCCTGGGGCATCCGGCCGTCGTGGCATCCGGGCTGCACAGCGCTGGTGCAATTTATTGAAACATTGAAATGCAGGAGGTGGATCCGAAATGGCGATTCGCATTGCGGTGCATGGGGCAGGTGGTCGTATGGGCCGGCGGGTGGTGGCGTTGGGAGCCCAGAACCCGCGTCTGCAGATCGCTGCCGCGCTGGAGCATCCGGCGCACCCCGACTTGGGGAAGGACGCCGGCACGTTGGCGGGGATCGAGCCGATCGGCGTGCCGCTTTCCGATACCTGGCCCGACGACCTGGATGCGGTAATCGATTTCTCCTCCCCTGCCGGTTGCCAGGCGGCGATCGAC
>RFIQ01000537.1 GCA_003695565.1 Planctomycetota bacterium
CCGTGATCCGACCACAACACGATAATCGTGTTGTCCGACAGGCCATTTTTCTCTACGGCATCCAGCACGCGACCGACTTGAGCGTCGACAAAACTGACGCAGGCCAGGTAGGACCGAACCAACGAACGCCACTCGCCCGCACGCACCAACCAACTCAGCCGGGGCTCGGGCAGTTTCCAGTGCAAGTACCAGGAGAACAATGGCGTATCGTCCCGGTCATTGGACAAGACGGGAGGCATCATCAGGGCGTTGTCGGGGTACAAATCGAACCACTTCTGAGGTGCAAAACAGGGAACGTGCGGCCGGCTGAACCCGCAAAACATCATGAACGGACGTTCGTCCTCGTCGTGAGCCAACTGAGTGATGCGATCGGCCGCCCACGTGGCAACCTGGTAGTCTCCCATTTGCTCGTCACGATCCGGAAACACGCCCCAGTCCATCAAAGGATGCCAGTGCTTCTCGTCCTCGGGGTCCGCCAAACGGATCAGTCGGTGCTCGGGCCGCGGCTTCCCTCCGCCCGGCATGATGCCCCACTCGTCAAACTCGGGGCGTTCCCGTTCCTGACGGCCATATCCGCCGTGGTAAACCTTGCCGGTGGTCACCGTGTAGTATCCATGCTGCATGAAATACTGGGGAAGGGTCACCCAGTCCTTGTACTCGGGCAAAGCGCGAAACCAGGGGGCCAACCCATAAACGCCCGTGGTCGTCGGGCGCAATCCGGTCATCAAACTCGTGCGCGACGGATTGCACAACGGCGACTGACAATGCGCATTGGTGAACAAGACACCACTGGCCGCCAGGCGATCGATGTGCGGCGTCTGCGCTTGTGGATGGCCGTCCAAACATCCAACCCAATCGTTGAGATCATCGATGGCGATGACTAGAACGTTTGGGCGTTGCTGTCCCAATACCGCCGCAGGGGACGCGATTGAAATCATCACGGCCAGCAATACCCACAAGGCAAGCCCCGGCCGAATGTCCAACGCATTCGATGTCCTCCAACGGGACGGCAGAAAAACCCATGGCTGCGGATTCATGATGGTTGGCCTTTCGCTTATCCAGTATTCAGTGCAAACACGTATTTAGTGGGAACGCGCTGCGCGACGCGCATGCTCGGTGCGGCCCCAGTGGACCGAGCCGCCGGCAATGCTGACGCGAGGTAGAGCGGTTTTCGATGCCGATCCATTGTACGCCAAAGGGACCAAGGTTTCCGGGGCATGCCGGACGGATTCGCGGCTGGTGCGTCGCCGCAGCGACCGTCGACGGATCACTTGATCTCGATGGCCAATGTCGAGTTGGAGTCCGCCAACCACTTTAGATGTGTGCCAACCACTCCAACCATGGCGGCCATCTCCAACGTCTCTTCCGCAGTTTGCAACAGCAGGACCAACCGCGAGCCACTTCCGCGGGCCTCGAACACCCAGAGACCGACCACTTCCAATACCAAAGCGCCCGCCACGTATGTCGCAGCGCACCAGAAGTACCGCCAACGAAAACCGCTGGGAAGTCGCCACCAGAATGGTAGCAGGATCACCGCCAGCACAAATCCCAAGCCAGCATATACGAACATCCATATCGTCCGCAGCGCAGCCCCTTTGGTTGCACCCAGAAGGGGCAGTTTATCCAGATGGTCGTGGAATCGACACGTTTCGTCCAACGCCATCAAAACGAAGATCAGTGCCAACAACCGCCAATATCGATGCCGCACCGATGCGTCCCCGTGGGGCAAGCGATCGGCGCGAGAAAGGATCCAAAACAACAGGCTCGCCAGCAACACGAGCAGGATCGAGAACAGGGCGGGCAGGTTTCCCACCCGTTCCAATGAGAACGCCCCGTGCGCCCAAGTCCAAATCGGTTCCTGGTGGGAGCGGAGGAGCAGGCCGGTGGTCAGATGCATCATGGCAAAAAACGCCACGCAGATCGCCAATCCGAGGACCCATGCGCGTCGCTGTACCACCAAGATCGTCGTCGCCTCCCTCATTGCGTTCCGCCGCATGGACTGCGGGAAAGAAAGCGATTCCGCCACCATAACGGATCGAGGCTCGGTCGCGATCGATGTTGGTCCATTGCAATTCCCTGGGAACAGCCTGTGCTGTGCCGATAGCCGACGAGGTGCATTTGCGTGCCGGTTGATTGTGGGCCAGAATGACCCGTTTCGCAACTTCCCCCCTTAAACCGCGAAGAATCATCGCGGGGAGGGCATCCGCATTGGGGACCACGGTCGATCCAAGCTTGATAACGCGCATGGTGCGTGTCGGGAAACGTGTGCTGGCCCTCGTTTGGGCGTCGCCGAACAGCCTGCTGGGCCTCCTGATCGGGATGGTCTGCCTGGCAACCGGCGGACGCGTTCAGATTCGAGACGGCACGCTGGAATTCTATGGCGGCGCGCTGCGATGGGGGTTTCAACGGATGCCAGGTGGCCGTCAAATCATTGCCATGACATTGGGGCATGTGATTCTGGGTAAATCTGCCGACGGGCTCGACGCGGCCCGGGACCATGAGCGGGTTCATGTCCGCCAGTTCGAACGCTGGGGGCCGGCGATGATCCCCGCCTACCTGTTGGCTTCGTTGGCGGTGTGGCTGTGCGGTGGTCGTGCCTACCTGGACAATCCGTTTGAGCGGGAAGCCTACGCCGCCGCATCGATCGCTCAGCCGCCCCCGGCATCGGCCGACCGATCCGCCTGATACACCCGGCCGATCTCGACGACGCACCGCGCAGCCCGGGTTCGCATGCCTGTCCGGGGCCGCAGCCCGCGGCCAATGGGCCTACGGGGTTGGGAACCATCCTGGTAACGGGCCTATGTGGTAATGAGCGGAGCGGGAACCAGAAACGCATGTTGGAAGTACATGACCATCGCTCCTTGCCCTGCAACCAGTTGCGCCACATACAGCGAGCCGACGTAAGCCAGGACGCTGACCAAAGCCACCACTCGGGCGGGCCACCGCAGCATCCAGTGGCGGCGCGGCAGTCCTCGTTGCCGCCGCGACTGGGCGTATCCCATGGCGGCACCCAGCATGAGCTTGGCCGGCAGCATAAACAGAACAAACACCAGCGACGGAGCCCACAGCAATTCCTGTGGAGTGGCTTCGATGCGCAGCAGATAGAGCGGCAAACTGGCCGCGCACAACAGGAGCAAGCTCAGCGCGTGGGCCCAAGG
>RFIQ01000538.1 GCA_003695565.1 Planctomycetota bacterium
GCCGGGGGCTGGTCGAAAAAAAGATCGAATCGGAGTCCCAAACCGAACAAAACTTGATCAGCCAATTCACCGTCCGAGTTGGTGGCAGCCCTGACAAGGAAGATTTGATCTTCACCGATCTCAAACCATCATGCGCCACTAATTGATTGGCCGTTCCTAAGGAGCCGCGATGCAAATCAGCTCCTCCCGTCGAACTGCGGGCCCATTCCAGTACGCCACGCGGTGATAAATCCTGCCACCGACAATCGTGGGGGTGGCGAATACTTCGTCGCCCAAATGGTTGCGGGACAGGGCTTCAAACCGGTCCGGCCGGGCGCGATAGATGTGTACATCACCTTGCTCGCTGCAAGCGTAGATGCGGTCGCCGACCAGCACAGGCGAAGCAGAGTAATTGCCCCCCAACCGGGCTTTCCACATCTCTTTCCCCGTATCGGCTTTCCAGCACATGGCGATACCGGCATCGAGCACGCCATACAGATACCCATCGCGGATGACCAGCGAGGGCACGTACACGCGCAATCCATTCTCCCATACCGTCTCTGGATTGCCGTCGGCCCGGACCGCTGCCATATGGTTCTTGGGGTACCCACCGGTGGAATAGACGTGGGTGCCGTCGGTGAGTGTCGATGTGACGCACTCGGTAGTTGCCCCGGGCGTTTCCCACAGCGTTTCTCCGGTCGACGGATTGTAACTGACGATCTGGTCACAACCCACCATGATCAGTTGGTCGCGTCCGCCGGCGTGGACCAAGGTGGGAGTCGGGTAGTTGGGGGTCGCGGGTCGCTCCCGTCGCCACACGACGTCGCCAGTGGTGCGATCGAAGGCCACCAGCGCGCCCCCACCCTTGTTGTCCGCCACCACGATGACCATGTGGCGGTACAGCGCCGGTGAGGCTCCGTAGCCTTGATGCACGACGTAGTCGGATACCTTCCGCCTCCACACGATGTCGCCATCCAGATCCAGCGCACTGGCAATGATGGCTCCATTATTGGGAAAGGCGATAAACACATGCTGGCCGTCGCAGGCCGGCGTGGAGGAAGCCATGGTAGACCGTTTGTTCTTGGCCATGCCGCCATGTGGGTGAACCGTCGTCATCCACCGTCGCTCTCCAGTATGGCGGTCGAAACAGAGCAGGTACTGGGCTCCGCTATCCTCGTCCGCGGTGGCCAGAAAAATCCGGTCACCCACCATCGTCGGCGATCCGTGACCTCGCCCCGGCACGGGGGTCCGCCATAAGATATTTTCTTCTTCACCGAATTGCGTCGGAGGATCCTGATCGGCTGGCGCGGTGCCGTTGCGCCATGGGCCGCGCCACCATGGCCAATCCGAGGTGGGAAACGAAAAACCATCTTCTACCCCTGGCAACGGCTCGGCAGCCCCCAGCCACTCTGTCGCTCCTGTCACGAGGCAACAAAGTGCAATCAGGGCCAGGTTGGCTCCCGTTTTACGGAACAAAATCATGGTTCATTCTCTCCAGGAGTTCTTAAGACGGGTTTTCGGTTTCCAATAAGCGATCCAACGCCACCAATCCGATCGCTACGGTAGGCTGCATGTTCTGAAAGGTCTCCCACCAGGACACGACCACCGCAGCGTCCCGTTGGGGATCCGTCGATTCTAACCGCCATTGGGTGATGGCCTGCGCCACGCGTTGGGCATCGAACGTCGTCAGCCCCAGTTCTTGGGCTGCTGCCAACGTGGGCGCGAGCATGGCCAGGGCGGCCAACCGGTGCAAACGATCGCGGTGCACGTTGTCGCTGTAGACGGGCCGGTCCAGGTCGAGCTGGGTGAGCAGCCAGGCCAACCGCAGCGTTTCCGGCAAATCGGCTGTCGGATTGGTCAACACGGCTTCCAAGTGGACGCGATTGGTGTCCAAGTGAGCCAACCCAAATCCGCCGGTCAACGGTTGTACCAGCACGACTTCGGCCCGCTCGACCAACAAGTCTGCACCCATCAGTGTTTCGATGTGGCGCATCAGGCCGGGACCATGTTCCTGCCACTGGTGTTTGATTGGGCCAACCCGCAATCCGATTTCCGACTCGAATTGCGGCGCCGCTTGCCCGAACGCAGACTCCACTTGGCGAGCGATCGCAGTGAGTGCTTCGATCCGAGTGGTGGTTCGAGCGGCAGAGGGTAGCAAGCGAACCAGCGTCCGCTGAACCAGATCGGTCGGGCGAGAGACGAGAGGGGCCAGACCGATCACCGTATGCCACAACCGCGGCTCCGGGACGTCCATGATCTTCGCCAATTGCTGCATGGAGTCGGCCGCTGTTTTCAGCTCCGGCGGAACATCGCCGTGGATTGGCAAACCATGGGCCACGGCCCAGGCCCAGTGCCAGGCGCTGGTACGCCCGCAAGTCCTCCATTGCAATTCCATGAGCAGTGTCCGAATCATGAAAGTCTGTTGTTAATGCACGCGACGCCGGACTCATCCTCCCGTCAGGTGCTCCGCGATCCAACTCTCCAGCTCCTCCCAATCCACCGGTGGCAGCTTCGACAGGTCGGGGCGGAGGGCTGCCGCCTTGTGAATATAAACGTGGTGGATTTCGCTCTGCGGTTTGTCGGTGTTCCAGTGCACCAGGACGCGTATGCACTTCGGGAGTGAACCGGGGACATCGATTTCATAGCCGCACAGCAAGGGAACCTCCAACCACCCGAGCTGCCGGGCGGCCAACGCCGGAAATTCGGCGTCGACATCGCGCGTCACCGTGAACATTGCGCTGGCCACGTCTTGGGGGGCGATTCCGTTGCGGCGGATCATCAGCGCCAGCATCTGGCGGGTGGCGCGGAGGATTTCATCGCGCGAATTCTCTTCGACGGTGGTGGCTCCGCGCACTCCTCGGCAAACGACGCTCATGCGATTCCTCGACAATTTCCAAACGATGGCAAATGAGGGGTGACATTGGGGGCGGAACGCCAATACCAGACGCATCGCCCATCGGATGACTGACACTTCACAGCGGCGAGCCAAAGGCGGCCACA
>RFIQ01000539.1 GCA_003695565.1 Planctomycetota bacterium
CACCACCGGGCAGTCGGCATCCAAGCCGAACACCCGTTTGGCGGCGGCGATTTCTTTCTGGAGCCCCTCGAAGTCACCCGGGCGCAGCGACCGCAAACGTGGCTTTCGGCCCCGCTGATCAGCGAACCCCAGTTTCCAAGAGGACTCAGAAAGTTCGATGGCCATGTGCAAAACGGTAGCGAAGTCGTTATTCTGTTTGGTTGAGTTCGTAGTCATGTTAAGCTCCTTGTTTTACCTGGAAACAAAACAGTAGTTTGACAGCTACGGACTCCCTTTTCACCCCATAGCATCTCCCCCGTGAAGAGGATTGTAATAGCCGGAGCGTCATTGAGTGTGGCTCACGGGGGAGGTGGGATTGCAGTCGACCGCGGCAATTTAATGCAAGAGACCTGGTCGGTGCAGGCGAAGAATGCAACGCAAAGACGCCATTCGGAAAAGGCACTGGCGGAGTCCCTTTCGGCGAAAGGGACTCACGGGGATGGAGCACGGGGGAGGTGGGATTGCAGTGGCCGGAGGCATGTCTGACGAAGGCCTGAGATAGGGCTATCGCATATGGCTTTTGCTTTCGAATTGGCGATTTTCCAATAAACCCATCCCGAGAAAATGGTGGAGGAAAGCAAGAGGAGCTTTGGCTAACCGATCAACTCCTCGACGACTCGTCCATGGACATCGGTCAAGCGGAAGTCGCGCCCGGCCCAGCGGTAGGTCAGCCGCGTGTGATCGAATCCCATCAAATGCAACAGCGTGGCGTGCAAATCATGCACGTGCACTCGATTCTCCACCGCCTTGAACCCGAATTCATCCGTGGCACCGTACACCGTGCCACCGCGCACTCCGCCACCTGCCATCCACATCGTGAACCCCCAATGGTTGTGATCCCGCCCGTTCACCTTGCCTTGGTTGGACCCCTCTTTGGGCAACTCGACGGTCGGCGTACGCCCAAACTCGCCACCCCACAGCACCAATGTTTCTTCCAGCAATCCGCGCTGTTTCAAGTCATTCAATAGCGCTCCGATGGCTCGATCGCACTGACCAGCCAGCGCCCGGTGGCGCACCTCGATGTCGTCGTGATTGTCCCAAGGCTGACCGGCACCATGCCATACCTGGACATAACGCACTCCGTGCTCGATCAATCGCCGCGCGATCAACAACTGCCGAGCCTGGACGCCCGGTCCGTAGGCATCGAGTACATATTGCGGCTCGCGGGAAACGTCGAACACCTCGGCGGCCTCCATCTGCATGCGATACGCCAGCTCGAAAGACTGGATGCGGGCTTCCAGTTCCGGATCCGCGGCACGCGTCTGCTGGTGCCGACGGTTCAATCGCTGCAACAGATCCAATTGCCGTCGCTGGTCTCGGCGGTCGGTTCGATCGTTACGAATGTACTCGATCAGCTTGTCCACCGATTCATGTTTCGTATCGATGTAGGTTCCCTGGTAGATTCCGGGCAGAAAACCAGATTGCCAGTTCTGCGATTCCTGAATGGGGTAACCACCCGGGCACATAGCCACGAAGGCGGGGAGGTTCTGGTTATCGGTTCCCAAGCCATAGGTCAGCCACGATCCGACGCTGGGGCGCACCAGGCGCGCTTCGCCGGTGTTCATCAAAAGCAAAGAGGGCTCGTGGTTCGGAACATCAGCGTGCATGGAACGAATGATGCACATGTCATCCACATGACGTGCCGTGTGCTGGAACAGCTCACTGACTGGAATTCCCGCCTGCCCGTACTTCTGGAAACGGAACGGCGAGGGGAACAACGCGCCCGTCTTCCGTTCGGTCCGTGGGGTCTCGCCCGGCATCGGCTGGCCTGCATATTTCTGCAATGCGGGTTTGGGATCGAACGTATCGACGTGGCTAGGACCACCATTGGCAAAGATGTGAATGACCCGTTTGGCACGTGGCGTGAAGTGTGGTGGCTTGGGCGTCAGCGGATTAACATGCCTGGCCGCTGACCGCGGTCCGGCCGCCTGTCCGGACTCGGCCAAGAGCGCATGCAATGCCAATCCACCGATTCCGATACCGCAACGTTGAAGCGCCTCGCGCCTTGAAAATACCATCCGAACGACCTCTCTCAATCAATCCACAAACGCCAGTTCATTGGTGGCCAAAAGCACTTGGGCCAGTTGTCCCCACGGACCGAGCGGCTCCGGGATCGGCTGTGGAAAATCTCGCTTCGAATCAGCCACTTCCCGTTGGCCGTCGGTGTACCGAATCTTGACCATCCATTGAAAACTGTCGTGCGACACGGAGCCGACGCAGTCCGTAACGAAATCGACAATCGAGCCTCGGGATAGATCAACCGCAGCAACCGCCGTCCGCGTCTTGCCGTTATGCACGCTCCAACTACCGACTGGCCGGCCATCCACCAGCACTGTACCCCGCACCCCGTCCCCCTGTGGTTGGCCATGTGCAAGTTCGCCTTCCACCGTCGCCCGTCCGTCTCGTGGCGCGTGCCAACGCCGCACTACCGCGTGCGCCAAGTCATTCCCGACATGTCCCCCGGTGGGCGTCAATAAACACCAACCGAGCTGGGGATCGGGCATGGTACTTCCCCCGCGCCAGCCGCCGTCAATGAACGCGGGCAGAGGCGTAAAACCGCTGAGGGTACCGGCCTGTGGATCATATGCCCCGAACCCGCACTCCCATCGCTGTTGAGCAGGGCGCCGGTCCGCCACCGCTGAATTCTGCACGAACTCGACAATCCACTGCAGTTCTTCTCGTTCGGCAGGCCGCCCCAATACGTGCTCGAACATCCGGGCAGCGGCTGGCAACGTCCCCTCTCGCTGAGCCTGGCTGGCGAACTCCCTGCCCAGTTGCGCAGCCAGATCATTGACAAAGGGGCTGTTCAGGACGAACAAGCCCTGCTGTGGGACGCTGGTTTGCGGGCGACGCGGGGAATGGGTGTCGGGACCTGCCATGTCGAAGGTCCGAAACATACTGGGCAAATTCTGCCGGTCGATGTATGCGTAGACGGTGCGCCGCCCAGTCTCAGGAGGAACATCGATCCGCACGCTGGGGCCTCCCATGGTGCGATCCAATCGTCCAGCCCGTACCAGCAACGTATCGCGCAGCGCCTCCAGGTCCAGCCGTTTCCGATTCATGCGATGGTAAAGCAGATTCTCTGGGTCCACTGCTCCCGCTGGCGACCGATCCATGCTGGACTGACGGTAGCACCGCGACGCGAGGATGTAACGCACCAACTGCTTCACGCTCCAATCGTGCTCTACCAAATAGATGGCCAGGTGATCCAGTACTGGTAACAACTCCGGCTGCGGGCACCGCATACCAAAATCGCTGGGCGTATCCACCAAGGGAGAACCCATCAAATGCATCCACACCCGGTTGACGATTACTCGGGCGGTCAAAGGATTATCCGGCGCGACGATATGTGCAGCCAGTTCCAGTCGACCGCTACGATCCAGGGGAAAGGGTTCCGCCTCGGGATCCAGGAAGTGAACGAACCGTCGTGGGACTTGGGGTCCGATAGAGCGGGGGTTGCCTCGCAGCAAGACAAAGGCCGGACGGATTTTTTCAGCGTCGACCAGGCGGTGCAGGAACGGTTCTCCACCAGGTTCCTGGCAATTCAGAAATACGCCGGCCAAAGCGTAGTAGTCCGCCTGCGTGATTGGATCGTACTTGTGGTCATGACACCGCGCACAGGTCAACGTCATTCCCATCAGGCCGCGTGTGACGACATCCAAACGATCGTCGATGATATCAAACTGATTATTGAGAAACCGACGCCCCAAGGTGAGGAATCCCAAAGCAGGAAGGTGCGCGGGATTGCCGCCGTCAATCAAGTCGGCAGCCAATTGGTACGTCACGAATCGATCGAACGGCATGTCGTTATTCAGGGCCTGGATCAACCAGTCGCGGTACCGATACGCCTCCGGGTACTCTCGATCTTCCCGAAACACGTACCCTTTGTTGTCCGCGTAGCGGGCCACATCCATCCAGTGACGCGCCCATCGCTCCCCGAACGCCGGATCCGCCAAACAGGCGTCGACCCAGCGATCAATGGCTTCTCCCACGCTCGCCGCCGGATCGCCCCCTGGTCGCACTTCCTCCGCCGTGGGCGGCAATCCCCGCAGGTCGTAACTGACGCGGCGAATCAAGGTAGCCGCATCAGCAGGCGGGGCGAAGAACAATCCTTTGGCTTGCAGTGCGTCGGCAACCAGCACGTCGATTCCAGTGCGAAGTTGCTGACACTGCTCCGCCGGCAGGATGGTCTGCAGACGCTGGTAGACCTCAGCAGTATTATCTTGCGGAGGTCGATACGCCCAGTGGTTCGCGGGATCCTGGGGACCGCCTGGCATGCCCTCCGGCTTTCCTCCGCGCGCCGGACGTTTCCAAGCCTCCGGAACATGGGCGCCGTCACGTATCCACTGTTCCAGGACAGTACGTTGCGCTGGATCCAGCTTGCCCTCGGGTGGCATTTGCAATTCGTCATCCGCATACTCGACCGCCTGGAGCAGCAGGCTGTGGGCCGGATCACCGGCTACGATGGCCGGGCCGCGGGTACCTCCTTGCAGCATCGACGGCAAGGCGTCCAACATCAGCCCGCCGGAGGCTTCCCCGGCGGCATGAGAATGGCATTCCAAACAGTGTTCCTGAAGAATTGGAACCACCTGCCGTTCAAAAAACTCGATGGCACCCCGATCGTCGCAATGTCCGGACGGAAGTATCGACAGCAGGCAAACGAGCAGACCACCGCCTGTTGTTGCCAAAGAAAATCGATGCGGCGCGTGCATCTCGACCTGAATTGCATCCATCCTATGGAGCCCAAAGGGAAGTGGTGAGGATCTGGAGCGAGCGTGGTAGGCGGGAATGTATTCGCAACGGTAGGTTGCCGAGGCTAGCTGCTTCAGGCCCGATCCGTTTCAACCAGACCGCTGGACATGGCGGGAAATCGAACCGCCACCGGGCGACGTCCCGCTGCGGTGCCAGTGGAGATACCCGCCAGGATGTCTGGCGCGCTGCCTCGACCATCTCATTATCCCACGCTCAGGATACCGTAGCAAGTCGATTCCTGGCGGCGGCACCAGCGGAGCTGGGCCTGGGAATCGCCGCAGCGAGCGCTCCGCCAGACGCTACCCTGGGAGCGGGCTCGCAATGGTGCTCGAACTCGTTCAGAGCAACGTAACCATTGATGGTCCGGGCTGATTGTTGCCGGCGACGCAACCACCGCATGTCGCAGCCCCCAGTCTGCCTTTGCGGTATCCTCGGTCCGCTTTAGAATGCATAGTGGCGTAAAACGACCAGCACAAACGACCGGCACACCGAGGAACTCGACTCGCGGCGCGGACGCACGGTGCGCTAGCCGTCGCCGGTCTGCAACGATGGATTCCAGTTTCCCACACCATATTTTACCAACTAAGGCATCCTCCATGCGGCCGAAACATCTACCCGAAGATATGCATCGGGGTAGTGGCTCGAAGCGTCAACGGGCTGGTTGGACTCCTACCCGACTGCGGATCGTGGCTGGAGCCATGGGAGGACGCAAAATCGATTACAACGGCGATCCCGAAACGCGACCGATGAAGGAGCGCACACGGGAAGCCGTTTTCAGTTTGCTGGGCGGCTACTTATACGGCACTTTCGCCCTCGACCTGTTCAGCGGTACGGGCATTCTGGGGTTCGAGGCCATCAGCCGTGGAGCCGAGCGCGCGTTGCTGATGGAGTTGTCGCGCACCACCGTGTCATCGATTCTGGAGAATGCGGCGAAATTGCAGATTCTGGATCGCGTCGACGTACTCAACGTCGACACCCTGCGATGGTTGCAAGGGGATCGTCCGCGGCGGCTGCCGATGGACCAGCCCTGGGTCGTGTTTTGTTGCCCGCCATATCGCCTATGGCACGAACAAACAGATGCCATGTGCACCGCCCTGGAGACGCTTTTCAACATGGCTCCAGCCGACAGCCAGTTTATCTGCGAGGCCGATCTGCAGTTCGATTTTCGGGAAAACCTCCCCGCTCTTCCCTGGGATGTGCGCAAGTACGCGCCGGCCCAGGTCGGTGTTCTGCGCAAGCCTGCTCAATGAAAATCCCGGCTGCGCTGGTCAGGCGTACCAATTTGTTCTGTCAAGTCGTGCAGGCGTGCCACGACGACGTGAACGATGCCTTCTCGATTCTCCAGTACACCATGGACCAACCAGGCATTGGACCGCCTCGCGATCCGGTAATGGCGTTGCCAGACCTCCGGTTTGACGACCAGATTGATCACCCCCGTTTCATCCTCCAGCGTGACGAACGTGATCCCTTTGGCTGTACTGGGCCGTTGTCGCAGAATCACCAACCCGGCGACGCGCACGAAGCGCCCGTCGCGGACGGAGGACAAGCGCTTGGCGGGCACCACGCGCCAGCGGTCGAGCTGCGGACGGATGAAGGCGACCGGGTGCTTGCGCAACGACAGTCCTGTGGTCGCAAAATCGGTGTACACCTCATCGATTTCATCCATCGGCTGCAGCGCTTCGGGAATGGGATCGTCCGCATCGGCGCCGGCCGCTTCGAACAATGGCATGGAGGCAGGCTTTTTCTCATGAGCCAGCGTTTGCCAGTACGCAGCCCGACGATCTCCGGCCAAACTACTAAGAGCTCCAGCATCGGCCAGGCGCGTCAACGTGGCTTGGCCCATCTCTGTGCGGCGGGCGAAATCAGCCAAATCGCGGAAAGGTCCCCCTGTGGCCCGCACGGCGACGATGTTCCGGCCGACCGATTCGGGCAGACCACGTATCATCAGCAATCCCAGCCGCAGGGCACATCGCTGGCCGGTCGTACCAGTAGGTTCCAATGTACATTCCCAGTCGCTGGCATTGACGCACACGCTCCGCACCTCGACCCCGTGCTCACGAGCGTCCCGCACAAGTTGGGCCGGAGCGTAGAACCCCATGGGTTGGCTATTGAGCAGCGCCGCGCAAAATGCATCCGGGTAATAGCACTTCAGCCAGGCAGAGACGTACACTAGCAATGCAAAACTAGCGGCGTGCGATTCGGGAAATCCGTATTCTCCAAAACCGCGAATCTGCGTGAAAACGCGCTCAGCGAATTCCTGCGTCAATCCGTTGGCCCGCATACCGTCGATGAGTTTCCGGTGAAACTGATCGATCAATCCCGGACGACGCCAGGCGGCCATGGCCCGCCGCAACTGATCGGCCTCTCCCGGCGTGAAACCGGCTGCGACCACCGCCAATCGCATCGCTTGTTCCTGAAAAATCGGCACTCCCATCGTCTTGGCCAGCACATCGCGGATGGCTTGATTCGGATACTCCGGCTGTTGGCCACTGCGACGTGCCTGCAGATAGGGATGTACCATCTGGCCCTGAATTGGACCGGGGCGAACGATGGCGACTTCGATTACCAAATCGTAGAAACAACGCGGTCGCAACCGGGGCAGCATGCTCATCTGAGCGCGGCTTTCGATCTGGAACACCCCGATGGTATCCGCCGCACAAATCATGTCGTACACGCCCTCGTCCTCGGCCGGCACGGAGGCCAAGGTCAGGGAGCGGTCATAATGGTCTTCGATCAGATCGAACGCGCGGTGGATGGCCGATAGCATGCCCAGCGACAGGCAATCGACTTTGAGGATCCCCAAATCGTCTAAATCGTCCTTGTTCCACTGGATGACCGTGCGTCCTTCCATGCTGGCGTTCTCGATCGGGCACAACTCGCACAACCATTCTTGAGTCATCACCATGCCGCCAACATGTTGAGAAAGATGGCGAGGGAACCCGATCAGATGCTCGACCAGATACAAAAATCTGCGGCCCACTTCCGAGTCGGGGTCGATGCCACAATCGGCTGCACGCTCGGCCAGCGACCCCTCGGTCAGGTGAGCGTCCACCAGACGACTGAGCGCATCGATCCGGTCCAAGGAAATGCCGAGCGCCCGGGCACAGTCACGAATGGCCGACTTGGTTCGGTAGGTGATGACCGTTGCGGTCATGCCAGTACGATGGCGTCCGTATTTTTCATAGATGTACTGCAGGACCTCTTCACGCCGCTGGTGTTCGAAATCTACATCGATGTCCGGCGCTTCGTTCCGCTCCCGGCTGATGAATCGCTCGAACAGCAAGTCCATCCGATTGGGATCGACGCTGGTAATTCCCAGGCAATAGCACACCACACTGTTTGCAGCCGAACCGCGTCCCTGACACAAAATACCTCGCGACCGCGCGAACCGCACCAGATCCCATACGGTCAGGAAATAGGCCTCATACCCCAGTTCTTCGATCAACTCCATTTCGTGCTTGAGCAATCCAATGATTTTGGCCGGTACTCCGTCCGGATACCGGCGTTTCGCGCCCTGCCACGTCAAACGTTTGAGGAAATCAATCGGGCGTTGTCCGTCCGGCGCCAGCTCTACAGGATATTGGTAACGGAGTTGATCCAGGCGAAACTGCAATCGTTCGGCCACCTCCAACGTTCGAGCAACGGCCTGTGGGTAAGCACGATAAGTCCGTTGCACTTCATCCAAGCGGCGCAGGTGGAACAGCGAGTTGGCCAGGCGTTGACTAGCGATCTGGTCGATGGTCGTATTGAAGCGCGTGGCCAACAGCGCATCATGCAACAGACTGCGTTCGGCAACGTGATAATGAATGTCTCCTCCTGCCAGCAATGGCACTCCCGAGACTCGCGACAGGTGCGCCAATCGTGCGGCGGCCCCCGTGTCATCGACTCCCTGATGGAGCTCCATCAACAAGTAGCCTCGATCTCCGAACAGGTCGCGCAACAAATGCAACCACTTGAGCCACCCTGCGTCATCGCGAGGGTCGAAGGTCGCCGGAGGCAATTGCAAATCGCCCACGTGCGTACCGACCTGGGATTGCCAGTACCCTGACCCGCTGCCCGCATCGCAATCCGGCAACGCGTCTTGAGCCTCCCACGGTAGAGCGTTGGAATCATCGAAGTGCTGTTGCTCGGCCGGCGGCGTTTCATCGATGACCGGTTGCCGCAGCAACAAACCGGCCAACATTCCCTCATTCAATTCGGCAACGTCGCTCCAGTACAATTCGCAGCCACCTTTCTCGCGCCGCAACCGCCCCCGGGTGATCAGGCGGCACAATCGACCATATGCCTGCCGGTCGCCAGGCCAAACCACCAGGGGTGGACCGTCGACCGGATGCAGTTCCGCGCCAACATAATACGGCAGGCCGGCATCCCGCGCGGCCGTGTACCCGCGGACGATTCCAGCCAGGGAATTGCGGTCCGTTATCGCCAGTCCACTGTATCCCAGTTCACCCGCGCGCTGAATCAATTCGTCTGCGTGGGAAGCCCCTTCCAAGAAGGAAAAGTTCGATTTGCAATGGAGTTCAACGTATTTCATATTGGCCAAATCGGAAGGGCAATCGGTGACACCGTGCGAGCGAACTGGCTGCCTCACCGGAAAATTGGATCGGCCGCTGCAGGGCTTCGCAATGCACGCCACCATTGCATCTAGGCCCCGGGGCACAGTTGAGAGACGCTCGAAGCAGCATCGCTGGCTGCAACCGAAGACATCATACTGAAAGCCGCGTCGGGGGCGGGTTCTGATCTGCATGAGGCGCCGCAGCTTCCTCGCCGTCCCACTCCTGTCAACAGTCCACCTGGTGGCAGGACAGACTTCCTGCATGGTACCCGCCTGGTGCCGCCGTGCCCATCGCCGCGAAGGCCTCCCTGGCGTGGTATGATGGTGCATTCGAAACGCCCGGCTGGCTGAAACGAATGAGAACGCTATTCCGAGGAATGAGGAAATGGTGCGTTGGTTGCTTGCATGCATTAGTTGGTTGTTGATGGGACTGGTGTGCGACGGGTCGATAGCAGCAGAACCTGCCCAGGTGGAAGCCGACATCGTTGTCTACGGTGGCACCAGTGCGGGAGTGATGGCGGCAATCGCGTCGCACCGCAGCGGCAAGACCGTAGTGCTGGTCGGCCCGGACAAGCACCTGGGAGGGCTTTCTGCTGGCGGTTTGGGATGGACCGATACCGGCAACAAAGCCGTGATTGGTGGGTTGGCGCGCGAGTTCTACCATCGCATTTACCAGCACTACCAGAACGACGACGCCTGGCGCTGGCAACGCCGCGAAGATTACGGCAATCGCGGGCAAGGGACGCCGGCTGTCGATGGCAAGGAACGGACCATGTGGATCTTCGAACCGCATGCGGCTGAGCAGGTGTTCGAAGACATGATTCGCGAAGCCCGCATTCCCGTGCACCGCGACCGCTGGCTCGACCGCACCGCCGGAGTCACCATGGAGCAAGGCCGCATCACTTCCATCCGCATGTTGGACGGCACGGAGTATCGCGGCAAGGTATTCATCGATGCTACGTACGAAGGCGACCTGATGGCTGCCGCAGGTTGCGACTACCACGTGGGGCGGGAAGGGAACGATGTCTACGGCGAAACATGGAATGGTGTCCAGAAAGGTGTTTTTCATCACAGCCACTACTTCCGCACGAAGATCTCTCCGTACTGGATCCCCGGCGATCCATCCAGCGGCGTGTTGCCGCGAATCAGCACCGAACCGCCCGGCGAGAACGGGACCGGTGACCATCGCGTGCAGGCATACTGCTACCGCATGTGCTTGACGCAACATCCCGACAACCGCATTCCTTTCCCTAAACCGGAGGGCTACGATCCCCGACAATACGAGTTGTTGCTGCGGGTATTGCACAACGAGTGGCGCGAAGTGTTCCAGAAATTCGACCCGATTCCCAATCTCAAGACGGACACGAACAACCATGGTCCCTTCAGCACTGATAACATCGGCATGAATTATGATTATCCAGATGCAACGTACGAGCGTCGCCGTGAAATCCTGCAGGAACACGAGACATACCAAAAAGGGCTGATGTACTTTCTGGCCAACGACCCGCGCGTTCCCGAGGACGTGCAACGGGAATTCGCTAAGTGGGGATTGGCTGCCGACGAATTCCGGGACAACGGTGGTTGGCCGCATCAAATCTATGTTCGTGAGGCGCGGCGGATGGTGGGCAGTTACGTGATGACGGAGCACGACGTGCTGGGCCGTCGCCGCGTTCCTTCCCCGGTCGGCATGGGGTCCTATGCTCTGGACTCGCACAATGTCCAACGGTACATCACCGAAGAGGGCTACGTACAAAACGAAGGCGACATCGGCGTTCGCGTGCCTCGTCCTTATTCGATTGCCTACCAGAGTCTGACGCCGAAACGCGCGCAGTGCCAGAATCTGCTGGTCCCGGTGTGTCTCTCCTGCAGCCATATCGCCTACGGTTCAATCCGCATGGAACCCGTGTTCATGATTCTGGGACACTCGGCTGGCGCAGCCGCTTCCATCTCCGTCGACCAACAGATTGCGGTGCAGGATGTACCCTATCCAATGTTGGCTGAGAAACTGCACAGCGAAGGACAGGTGTTGCAGCTCGAGGATGTGGCGCAAAGGCACGTTGAGGGGCTGCCGGGGGTGGTGGTCGACGACCTGGCGGCCCAATTCAACGGCGATTGGGGTACATCGTCCTCCACGCAACCTTTCATCGGC
>RFIQ01000540.1 GCA_003695565.1 Planctomycetota bacterium
CGTCTTGGTTTTAGCGTAGCCGCATCCGTGGCGTAAGCTTCCAGCTTGCGACTAGAGTCCCGCCCGTGGCGCAAGCTTCCAGCTTGCGATTAGAGTCCCGCCCGTGGCGCAAGCTTCCAGCTTGCGATTAGAGCCAGGGTGACGCATGGCGCGCAGGATGCATACCACTTTTTTGGCCTAACAAAGCACCTGACGGGCCAGCGCACCGATGGTGTCGGGATCAGAACTTGATCAACAACATGGCCGAGTAATTGATGTCGTTCGGTTTCCGGCCGTTGGGAGTGCTATCGTACCGGTCGTTGGCTCCCACCTTGAGCGACAGGTTGCCGTCTTCGTCCAACAGGTATTCCCAGGCGACATCGACGACCGATCGGAAATCTCCGAAATCGGCCCAGGACGGGAAATAGTCGGCACGGGCAATCAGTTTATTCCGTTTGGTCACCTGATGTTCGTAGTCGACCCCCAACAGGACTTCGGGAGTCCAACGATTGTCAGGGCCGCCGAACTCGCGCGATGCGCCGCTACCCAACCGCGTCGTCAAACTCAAGTCATCTCGGTTGTAAACCCGAAACCCCGCGCCCGAGTTGATGTTGTAGCGCAAATCAAACGCTTTGAATTCGTCGTATTCCAAACCGTTCTTCAAGTAGAAAGTCCAACGGGAATCGCCGAAGAATTTCTCGAAATCGTGGTACATCAAGGCATTGTTCTGGCGTTCCACACCATTGGCATAGGTCCGATTGTGACTCAACCGCAAATCGAACAATGTAATTTCGGTTTTGCGTTTCAGTCGCGTACCGGCTTGGAAGCTGATCGATTCGGAGTTTCCGTCGGTACCATTGATGCCCAGTTCGGCGCTGTTCTTCCATCCGTCCAGGGGAATCCATTTCCAGGGGCGCAACCAACTGGTCCCCACCACCGGCGCGGAGGACGAGTCGGAGCCCGCCTCTTCGTCGAAGACCGAGGGGGGAAGTTGCTCTGCCAGGGGAGGCGGCGGTTGTAGCAGTCCGTGCTCCGAAATCCTTCCCTCTGCATTTGGATTCGCCCCCACTCCCGGCGGTAGACCTGCCGCATTCCCCTGGCGACTGGGTGCCGTCAACCAGGGGGGCTGTGCCCCGACCGGCGTCGACAGACTCCCGGCCAGAACGACCAGGCAAATCAGCCCAACAGTCCGTCGTTTCCGTCTTCCGGGTTTCATATCGCTCCTTGGCTGTCATCTGCGCGGAGGGCGGTCGATAGGTAAGGGACTGTTGGACCGAGCGCACCGCAGGTCTCGCCGCGCACCCCGGGGTCGCCCATCGCCTGCTGCCTCGCTGGCTAGCACTGCTGCGTCGATGCACGGCACCGCTGACTCGATGCATAGCAGAAGTTGCCTCCCAACCGCAATCGCTCCTTGGCCATGACGGGGGCAAGCGTCCAAAGTCGGTCGCCACTCCATGCCGTAATTGAGGCAGACTGTCGCATGAACTAGGCTGGGAGATTGCCGGCAACAGTCGGTTATACTGGCGGGGTGTGCGATTGCGCCGTCGAGTTGCTGCACCACCTTCATCCGGCTTTACGTACGCGGGAGCCCCGCTGGGCGCGCTGTAGGCGGTACCTACGCAACACGTAACGCCGGCTGAAGGATTGATTACGAATCCCTGGGTGCGGCATTTTCGGGCGCGATGAGTGGCGGATCTTCGACGTTCGGCAGTGTTTTCTTGTTGACTCTTTCCGAATGTTCGTGTGATGGGACGCCCTAAACGGTCCGATCTGTGGAAACCCGATGAAATCGCAGTTTTGCATTGCGTACAGCGGTGTGGTCGGGGAGCCTTTTTGGCCGGAATCGATCCGACGACGGGCCGCGATTACAGCTCGCGGCGGGATCGTCTGCGCGATCGCCTAAGAGCCTTGGTGTCCGTATTCGGTATCGAAGTGGTCGCTTTTGCGATCATGCCTGACCACTTTCATGTGATGGTGCGGACGCGACCGGACCGAGTCGCTCGGTGGACGGATCTGGAGGCTGCGGTTCGGTGGCTTCAGGCGTTTCCTGGACGCAGGGATGCAAGGCAACTGGGTACCTCTACGGAACAAACCGCCCAGGCCTTGGCCGCTGATCCAGCCCGGTTGGCACGGGTGCGAGAGAGATTGGCAGACGTTTCATGGTTCATGCGATCGATAAGTGAACCGATCGCGCGTGCGGCCAATCGGGAGGATGGTACACGCGGAGCGTTTTGGGAAGGTCGGTTCAAGGCGCAGCGGATTACCGACCCCTTCGGCGCGTTGGCCACCGCGTTGTACGTCGATTTGAATCCAGTGCGTGCGGGGCTGGTCCCGCCTCCCCACGCCTACCCGGGAACGGGAGCTTATGAGCGATTCCAAGAGGGCCCGTCCGGCCCCAGCGGAGACGCCAGGGCAACGGCTGGACGTAAGTCGCCGCAGACGGCATACGAGCCGACCAACGCGACTCCCGCCAGCGAGCCGGCCTGGCTGGCGCCGGTCATCACTGAGCATGAAATGCGACCTCCCGCGGCTTCGCTCAACTCCAAATCGATCGCTCCCCAGCGGGCGTCTGAGGCATCGATTCTCCCGCTGCCGCACCTGACTACGGCAGGCTATCTTCCAATCCTGTCTTGGGTCGCTGCGGAGGGTGCCGTGGCGCGGAGCCATCCATGTCCAGATGCCTTGAGGCGGATGCTCGCCGAATGGGATATACGTCCGGACGTGCTGCGA
>RFIQ01000055.1 GCA_003695565.1 Planctomycetota bacterium
ATGCTCGACGAACTCGACGATGCCTCGCTCATAGTAGAACTCGTCCCCCTCCCCGATGCGTGCGTCATAGAACTTGATGCGAATGCCGGCGTTGAGAAAGGCGAGCTCTTGCAACCGCTTGTACAGCGTGTCGAAATCGAATTTGGTGTTGGGGAAAATGCTCCCGTCCGGTTTGAAGGTCGTTTTTGTCCCATGCTTCTTGGTGGGGTGACCTTTGATTACCGGGCCCGTGGGGATGCCGTACTCGTAGCTCTGAGACCATACGTATCCGTCGCGGTATACCTCGACTTCGCACCATTGGGACAGGAAATTGACCACGGTTACGCCTACACCGTGCAAACCGCCGGACGTCTCGTAAGCCTTCTTCTCGAATTTGCCACCGAACTTCAGGACGGTCATC
Organism: Planctomycetota bacterium; assembly: GCA_003695565.1. Classification (GTDB taxonomy): domain Bacteria; phylum Planctomycetota; class Planctomycetia; order Pirellulales; family Pirellulaceae; genus Aureliella. The sequence continues at coordinate 401 of RFIQ01000055.1, forward strand.
ACCCCTTCCAGAGTGCTGACCTCGCGGTCCATCTCCTGGCTGAGCTGTTCATGCCGTTTGACAGGGATCCCCCGTCCGTCGTCTTCGACCGTCACCGAACCATCGGAGTTGATCGTCACCGAAATGTTCTTGGCGTAGCCGGCCATCGCCTCGTCGATCGAGTTGTCGACGACTTCATACACCAGATGGTGCAACCCCTTGAGCGTCGTGTCGCCGATGTACATGCTGGGCCGCTCCCGCACATGATCGCGGTCGCTCAAGTGCTTCAACGCCTCGGCGTCATAGTCCGAGCTCTGAAACTTGATTTCTTCGTCGTTCGGTTGGTTGGCTTCGTCGGCATTCATCCGGTTCAATCCGTTTCGATTTTAGGTGCCCGTGCTGTATAGCCCAGCGCTGGTCGTGATTGTTACCGCCAAGGACCGTCGATAACACGCGACCCAGACGGTTCATTGTACCACTTGAGCCCACTTTTGAAGTGCCCAATTTGGGCAGGGACGCCATGCGACCAGGCGATTCGACGGAGACGCGTCAAAGCCGAGACAGCGGACAGGTCATGGCGTCCAGCGCGGCCCGCAGTTCATGCAGGGTCCAATCCAGCGTGTCCGCGGGGAGGAGGTAGCGTGGCTCTCCGGCCAAGACATCCTGACCGGGACCGTTGGGACAAAGATGGAGGCACCGAGCCATATCGAGGCATCGAGTTTCCCACACGGCCGATCGAGGGTCCGCGGTGGAGCGGTCGGGCGATGTACCCTGGCCCGCCTCCTCCCCACACAGGACGACATGCAGAAACGGGGGCGGCGTCGCGGTATCGTTTCCCAGAGGGGATGAAGGGACTGAAGGGGCGGACCACACCGGCGAAGTCGACACGGGGTGGATCCAACCGCCGGACCCGCCCACGAAGATCCCGCCGCCGGCTCCAGACGCCTCGGTTCCCGGCGACTGGGACGCATCGCGGTGGGCCAGTCGCCGGGCGATCGAGCGGGCAGATCGAGGGTCCCGAGCGTGCAAGTAGATCCCCGGGCCGCGTTCTTCCAACCGCTGGACCAGTTCCTGGATCGTCAATCCCGATACGGGGTCCCGCATGTCGGCCGCGACCTCCCGAGCGGGAATCAACATGAACCGTCGCATGCACATCCGCGGATGGGGAATCTTCAATTGGGGCGTCCAAATGCGCACGTCCTCATACATCAAGATATCCAAATCGATCTTGCGCGCTTCCCAACGCTGGGATCGAGTGCGGCCCAGTTCGGATTCTATCCGGCGGATGGCGGCCCAGACTTCGTGCGGACTGGCCGATGTTTCCAGGGCAGCCACCGCATTGACGAAGGGAGCCTGGCCGCCGGGACCTCCCACCGGCGGCGTTTCGTACAGGGCGCTGAGGCGAAAATGGGAGGCTTGGTCGGGGCAAAGCTCCTGTTGCAGTCGATCGGCCGCCCGGCGAACGGTGGCCGCCGCGTTACCGATGTTTGCACCGAAACTGATTGTGCAGCGGGCCATGGAGCGGACCGTCTGTGGGAGAGAATCGCCGCCGCGCTACGGGGTGTCCTTCGGGAACGATATTTCGGCCACATGCCACAGCGCGGTCGGTCCGTCGTCATCGGCTAACAACAAGTTCAGATTCCGTTGCAGCGTTACCCAGATGCGGTCTCGCGGCGGTTCCGCCAGTTTGTTGCGCATCTCCACCGTGATTTCTGCGTTGGACCGGATCTTCTTGATCTGGATGCCACGGACGAACTCCCATTGGGCATCAGGGCCCTGCTCGATGACCCACTTGGTGGCATCTCCCGACAGGAAACCCTCAGCAAAATCCTTGATTTCAAAGTCCGCGTTCTCGTAGTACTGCTGCAGGTCGGTACCGGTGATCTGTCGATCCGGTTCTTTGCGCATCAATTCCAGCGCCTGGTACTTCTGGCCCGATGCCAGCACATCCAGAAACTCGGCAGCGTGCTGCCCGGCTACTTCATACAGGTGTTTTTGTTCGCCATGCAGTGCGCTCAGCGACCAGGCAGCGCTCAACACCCCCAGCCCCAATCCGGCTTGAGCCAATCCGGTCCCCCGCACGGCGGGATCACGCATGGTGTGCCACAACGTGGCGGCTCCCAAGCCGATGGTGATCACACAGATCGGAAGCATGACGCTGGTCAGGATCGCCACCAAGGAGATTACACCTAGAACAAGCGTCAGAACTGCCATGCGGCTCAACGGCGGAATGTCTTCGCCGGCGGCCAAGTCATCGTGCAAGACCGGCCGTTCCATCACTTCATTCATTGCCATCGTTCGCATGCTCCCTCAGGCGGAATGGTGCGCGTCTTTCCGCATTGGGTTATTTCTTCGGTGGAGTGAGCACCCGCTGGATTTCCTGCAGGCTGGTCATCCCGGTGGCCACCGCCAGAATGGCTTCTTCCTGCAAGGTAAGGAACCCATGTTTACGGGCTACCGCTAATACGGATGCAGGCCGCGGATCGTTCAGGAAGGCCTTGCGAATGTCATCATTGAGCACCAACAGCTCGAAGATCGCGGCCCGCCCATAGTATCCGCGACCGCCGCACTTGCCGCAGATCTCGATTTCCAGGGGCCGACCATTGGCGTCGACCCGCTGCTCGGGAGGCGGCGGGATGGTGGGTTGGTACAGGACCTGAACGCGACCGGGAGGAATCCCCAATTTCTGCAGCAATTGGGGCGATGGTTGAAAGGGCTGGCGGCATTCCAGGCATAATCGCCTTACCAATCGCTGGTTGAGAACTCCGTTGCAGGCCTTGACCAGCTCACGGGCCGAACCCTTGAATCGCGCCATCAGCTTGATCAACGCCTGGACCGCAGAGTCGGCGTGGATGCGCGTCATGAACGACCGCCCTTCCTCCAATGCCTCCTCGCACATCAGCTTGCAAACTTCTCCATCCACCAGGTCGGGCAATACCAGCACATCCGGCTGCTTGAGCAACAAACTCTTGAGCACCGTCAGCGGTGTTTCGCCTGCTGCCGAATCAAAGGTGTGTTTGGTGATGTTGATCAGCTCGGGTTCATTCAAGTGCACGTCTTCGATGCTGTGGAAGTCCCGCACGAAGCGGTCGGCGGCTTCCAACCCCACTCGCCAGGTGGTCGGCAATCCGTGTCCGGGCGGCGCACTGAACAAGAACATGTGCCCCGATGCGTTAAGCAGATTGCGCAGTTGCTCCTGCATCTTCTGCCGCATTCCCAAGTCGGCCAAGGTGGTCAACACGGGTTTCTTGGGCTCGATGCGGATCAGCACGCGTTCTCCGGTGGGAACACCCTGGCTGACGAAATCGAACAACCAGTCGACGCCTTTGTACTTGACGGGCAGGACCGCGTGCTGTTTCGACCGCCGGTCGTTGGGGTTCAGGTCGCACAATTTCTTGAATATCACCAGCACTCCGTCCCCGGTGGGCCGGTCCATGGGGGGCAGGCTTTCCCAAATCCCGTCCACGCGAATCCGTACCGCTACACCCTGGGCGGTGAAGTCCAGCAGGATTTGCTCGGCGCGGGATTTGATGGCCTGGGCGGCCAATTGCAACGCGGCCGGCCACTGAGGCATGCCGCGACAGGCAATCAATACGCCCTGCTCCTGCTGCTTGTCAGCGATGGGAGGCTTGAATTCGATCTTCGGCAGCGTTCCTTCCGCGTTGCCGCCCGTGGATTTGCCCCCAGCTTTCTTGTTCTTTCGACGCAACATGGATACGAGCCTTGGTTAGTGCGCTGTGTGGTTGATGGAAAAAGGAGGCCAGTGGTCGGTGGGCAACCGTCGCCCATCACCCGGGTCCAACCAGCGGTTCTAGATGATCCCTGGTTGACTCACGTCGATGCCCTTCAACGCCATCTTCAACAGATCCTTGTTCGGGGCGACCGCAAACGCAGTGGGACGATCGATCAGCTCCGCGTCAATGAGTTGCTTGAGGCTCATGGTGAAGTCCTGCATCCCTTCGGCCGCGCCAATGCGGATCGCATCCGGCAATTTCGCGTCCTGGCCTTCCAGTACCAGCTTTTGAATCATGGGAGTGAACGTCATGATCTCTACCGTAGGTACGCGACCCACTCCCGGTTTGATGGACTTGAGCAGTTTCTGGGCGATGATGCCCTTCATGTTGAAGGCGATGGCGGAGCGGATGGCACCATGCATCTCCTCGGGGAACAAGTCGAGGATACGACCAATCGTCGTCGGAGCGCTTGAGGCGTGGATCGTTCCGAAAACCAGGTGCCCCGTTTCGGCCGCATGAATCGCCGTCATGAACGTTTCCTGGTCCCGCATCTCGCCGACCACGATGATGTCCGGGTCTTCCCGCACCGCGTGCTTCATGCCGATCTCGAAATTGCGCACGTCCTCACCGATTTCCCGCTGGTTGATCAAGCACTTGTCCTCGGTGTACACGAACTCGATGGGATCCTCGAGTGTAAGTATGTGTTTGGAGTATATGGAGTTGATGTAGTTGAGCATCGAACCGATGGTGGTGCTCTTGCCGGATCCCGTCACCCCGGCCAACAGAATCATGCCCTGATCGAAGTGGCACAGTTGTTCGATCGATGGGGGAAGGTAGAGTCCTTCAAACGGCGGGATGTAATTGTTGACCCGCCGCGCGACCAGGCCGATCTTGCCGAGCTGCTTCAGCATGTTGACCCGGAACCGCCAATCCACACCGTCGACGTTGACGATGTATGCAAAGTCGCATCCACCGTCCTCTTCGAAAATCCGCCGGTTGCGCTCGTCCATCATCGGGACCAACAGCCGTACCATCTCTTCGTTTTCGATCGGTGGGCGGTTCAAGGGCTTGAGCTGGCCATGCACGCGGACGATCGGCGGCTGCCCCACCTTCAAGTGCAAGTCGCTCCCCTCCAGCTTGACCAAGGCGCGAAACAGCTTGTCGACCTCCAGCTCTTTCCGCTCCTTGAGCAGGCCGCGCATCAAGCGGTCGACCGTCGGATCCGTCGATGTGGTTCCTTCAACACTCGCCACAATCTGCTCCTCGTCTCAATCGGTTGGATTTTCTTTCCGGGCGTACGTCTCTATCCAGGCGATCCTGCTCCCGCCACGCGAAAGCACATGGATCCCATTATTGTTATTCAAAAAATCGACTCGGCCAGTCCCGGCCGGCGTCTCACTCGGGCATCGACCCCGATTCGGCGGCCCCCATTTCCGCAGCCCTGGCCCCGACCGTGCTGCAGGCAACAAAGCGGGCGAAACGGTGGTCCGAGAAAAGCGCACCAGGGGCGTCGACCCAGCGAGGGGATCTGCCCAACCCCTCCCAAACGTAACATGCATTGGCTCCCCGGTGGACCACCGCCTCGGGGGCTGGCCAATCGCAGCGGATCGAGTGGCCTGAGTTCGCAGGGGGGTTAAAGTCGAACTGGGATGCCGCGATCGGCCATCATCCGTTTGGTTTCACTTATTGTATAC
>RFIQ01000541.1 GCA_003695565.1 Planctomycetota bacterium
CACGGATTCAGCGCGAACGCAACGCCATGGTTCACTCCCGCGGCGACAACAACGCCGCTCGAAACAAACGTCGGGAATGCCAGCCATTTGGATTTCCTCCGCGCGTGCAGTGCGCGCAACCAGCTACGTTGCAAGCGAACGGAGCGAAGGCGCGGTTGGCACCTTCGCCGACGCATCACAAGGAGACTCTATCGTTCTTTTGTCAAATGACTCGACTATGGACTGTTTGGTACACAACCGAAATTCAAAATTGGGAAAAACTCGCCGTCAGCCAATGAGTGATCGTTTCGTTCTCGTTCCCAGGCTCTGCCTGCGAACGCACTGCACCAGAGGCTCTGCCTCGCCCTGTGCAGGCGGAGCCTGCAAGACATCGGGTTCCCAGGCAGAGCCTGGGAACCAGGAGAATGAAGATCGCTTGTTGGGCGGCGCGGGGGTGTTGGGGCACTCGCTGGCGCTTCGTGCTGGTATGGGTTTACGCGCTGGGCACTCGCTGGCGCTTCGTGCTGGTATGGGAGGTTGGTTCGGTGGGCGGGAGCAGCGGCATGCAGGGTTTAAGCCTGGGGGACGGGCTAGGGAAGCGGCGGGTGGAGTTGCACCAGGTGATAAGCGTAGGCGGCAAGCTCTTCGCTGCTCGCCTCGTACACCTCGATGCAACAACCGATCCGCTCCACCGGAGGCCACCAAGCTTGATACGCCGCGTTTTCGAGGCGATCTTGCGTGCTGACCAGCACCCGACATCGCACCGGCGGATCCTGGTCCAGCAGGCCCGAATCGGGCTCGGTGTAGGCGACTCCGATCGCTTCGAGAACGCCGGGCGATGGTCGGTGAGCGAAGATGGGAGGCGAGGATTTCGCGCGGTGATCTTCGAGCCACCGCCGGGCCGCTATCCACCCCTGATCCCAGTCCACGTTGCTGCCGGCCAGCACGCGCCAAGTCTGGTGGATTCCGCCGACCAACTCATTCGAATAGCTGATGCCCCAGGGCCAACACGTCAGGCCCGCGGCGACGACCCACGCGGTGCCGGCGATCAACAGCCCGCGAACAATCCGATTCGCGAAATCCCAGCCGGCCGCCGCCATGACGCTCAGCCACGGCAGGACGACCCACAGGTATCGCACGTGTTCGTTCATGTTGGTCTTGGCACTGACGACAGCGATCAACCACAGGGTTGGTAGTAGGCAGGCTGCCCAGAACGGCCGCCGCAGGGCCCAGGCTGGAGCGCTCACCGCGAGCATCGCCAGCAGGCCGAGCGGCAGTTTGACCGACAGGGCGGCCAGGTAAAACCACCACCAGCCGCCGACTTGCCACCGCCCGCGCCAGTAGGATCGTTGCGGATGATCGAAGTCCTGCCATTGGTTGTCGATCCCCTGGACCAGGCTGGCGGGCAACGGAACGGGTACCCGGGACAACCGCGAGCCGCGGAACAGGTTGCCGGGCCGCATTGCTTGCCCCTCATGCCCGGTCAATGCCCGGGAAATGAATTGAAAATCGCCGAGCGGGCGGCCGATGCCCTGGAATCGATACCCCGCGGCGAGGACGATCCATGCGGCCGCCAGCAACACGACCATCCGTGCGCAACCCATGGCAAGTCGGGGCCACGGCGGCAGCCACGGCCGACTGGATCGACGCGCCAGCCACGCCAGCACAGGCAGCAGCGGGACGAGCACCGCCAAGGTGAACTTGGTCAGCACCGCCAGGCCCAGCCAGCCGCCGGCCCGCGCTGCCGATGCCCAAGTTCCCAACCGGCAAGCGCGCACGGCTGCGAAACTGAACCAGGCGCCGGCCGCAGCCGCCGGTACATCACCGGTCAACAGGATTCCGTGCCCCAGAATGTTCGGATTGAAGGCCCACACGAGGCTGGCCAGCAAACCGACCACGGGCCGACCGGTCAGTTCCAAACCCAATCCGAACACGCCCAGCGTCCCTAGCACGGCCCACAACATGTTCATGCGCCGGGCTGCGATCAGCCACTGCATGCCCTGCTGGCGATACTGGATCAAGAATGCTTGCCCGCGCTTGAATTCCGTTCGCGATCCGGGGACGTTCGCCGGATCGTCCGGCAACATCGGCACCTCCGCACCACCCACGACCGCCGGGATGGCGCTCCACAGACGAAATAGCGGCGGATTGACGTCGTACAAGTCGCACCTGCCCGTCCGCCAGGCTTCTAGACCGGCCACCAGGTGGGCGGGTTCGTCGTAGGTGGGGCTCAGCCGCGACGCTTCATTCCACAGCAGCACGGCTTGCGCGACGATGATGATTCCAAGCGCAAGCCACAGAGGAATTCGCATCGAGATCTCCTTCAGTAGCCCACCAATCCTGCCGGCACCTGCTCGTAGATTCTAGTTCCACCATCATCCATGCGCGGTCCTCATGGTGCGAGGGGCCAACGCCTGTGCTCGTTCGCGGAACGACGTCAGCCGTGGTATCCTATTGATGGTGGTCCGCAGCGATGTTTTCGATTCGCAAGCCATTGTGCGGAGAAGTTGAAGTTTACACCACCTGCCTTCCACCGCGTTGTGGAGGCTGGATCCGGCGCGGTGTAGGCTCCGTGCCTCACGCCCTGATGTAGCCGGGCGAATGGCGATCCGCGGGAGTTTCGAGATAGGGATGGAGATCGATGTGGTGGAGAGTAGAGCGGTGGAGAATAGGCTGGTGAGGAATAGGTTGGTGGAGAAGCATGGGGAGAGATGGAGACGGAGATGGAGTGGTGGGCCGGCGCTCGCTGAGGCGAGCTTGTCCCGCCCTAGGGTGAAACCCCATCCTGCGTTGATGTCCCACGTTGCGATGAAGTTGGATGTTATGGTGAAGCGCAGCTTGTGGGTGGTGGCGGCGTGGGGTTGGTTGGTCCAGCTCGCGTGGGGCGGTACGTGGCCAGTGCTCGAAGAACATTGCATCGATTGCCACGCTGGCCCCGAGGCGGAGGCCCTGTTCGAGATCGACTCGCTGGGCGATTCTCCTACCGAGGCGAATCTCTCGCGGTGGATTCAGGTGGCCGACCGGTTGCAGTCAGCCGAGATGCCGCCGCCGGACGCCAGTTCGATGACGCCCGAGGAGCGGCGGGAGGCCGTGGGGCGCATATGGCGGGAACTGGAAACGTATCGCCAGTCGTTGCCGGCGGAACCGGCGGCCGTCCCGCGGAGAATGAACAACCGCGAGTTCCGCAATGCCGTCCGCGACGTGTTGATGATCGAAGACATCGGCACGCATCAGCCGGCCGATGATCTGGTCGCAGACACGCTCAAGGACGGGTTCGACACCGATGGCCAGTCGCTGGGGTTCAGCGGTTTTCACTTGGAGCGGTACATCGATGCATTGCGGCGCATTCTCGACGCGACGTTGCTCGATGCTCGGCCGCCAGCGCCGCGACGTTATGAGATCGAGCCGACTGGCATCCTGGCGGCGCACCTGAGCCAAAACACGACGCGCCCGGAGCGGCGCGGCACGCCGGAGGGGTTCGATTTTCTGGATCCCAAGCAAGCGGCTTACTTCGAGGACTTCCCGACCGTGCCCCATACCGGTTGGTATCGCATCGTGATTCGTTGTACGGGCAAGGACCGCGGTCTGTATCCATCCGCAGAGACGGGCATCTACGATGGCGATCCGATCCGGCTGGCGGTTCACATGGGGGATCGGCGGCGGGTGTTCGATTTGCCCGACGAGCGACCGATCGATATCGAGCTCAACGAGTGGCTGGCGGCCGGGACGCGGTTGCGATTGTATTACCCGACTGATGGCTTGACGTTGCGGGGCAACGGGAACTTTAAATTCCAAAATTCGATTACCGGCGAGTTCTTGCAAAAACACGATCCGGAGTTGTTCCAAGCGGTGCTGGACCGGCGGCCGCGGGCTCGGAACGGCGAGTTGCGCAAGCCGATGGACTGGCATAACTGGGTCGACTATTGGCGCGGTCCGCGGCCACGGGTTTTCGCCGCCACGGTCGAAGGGCCCATGGTCCCTTCCTGGCCTCCTGAGCGACAAGTGCGGCTGATCGGCCGCGATCCCGATCCGGCACGAGCCGCTGAGGTGCTGCAGCCGATCGCCGAGCGGGCGTGGCGGAGGCAGGTTCCGGCCGAGGAACTGGCGCCGGTCGTCGAACTGGTCCAATCCAAGGCCTCGGAACTGGGGGCGGTCGAAGCGTACAAGGAAGGGATCCTGGCGATTCTCGTCTCGCCGCAGTTCCTGTTCGTCCATCGCCCCGATCTGTCGCCGTCGGAACGGTTTGCCGAGAAGCTCGGTTTGCTCCTGAGCAGCTCGATTCCCGATGCACGGTTGCAAGCGGCGGTCGCGTCAGGGGAACTGAACGATGCGCAAAGCATTGCTCGGGAACTGGAGCGGCGGATCGAGCGGGGGGAGGCGGACGAGTTCTTGAAGCAATTTCCCTACGCCTGGCTGCGGCTGAGCGACATCAACTTCATGGCTCCCGATCCGGATCAGTATCGGTTCTATCACCGCAAACGGCTGAGCGAAGACATGGTGGGCGAAGTGTTGGCACTGTTCGAACATGCCGTGCGGAATAACATCGAATTGCCCGAACTCTTGGCGGCCGACTACAGTTTCGTCAATGCCGATCTGGCCAGGCTGTATGGACTGGAGGACGTACCGCAAGATTCGCGGTTTCGTCAGTACCACTTCCACGACGGCCGCCGCGGCGGATTGCTGGGCACGGGAGCATTCCTGACGATTACTGCGGATACGTTGACCACATCGCCGATTCACCGGGCGGTCTACGTGATGCGAAACTTTCTGGGTATCGAGCCGACGCCACCGCCGGGCGACGTGCAGATCGCCGAACCCGATGTCCGGCAAGCGCGCACGATTCGCGAGGTGTTGGACCTGCATCGCACCGAATCGATTTGCGCCTCGTGCCACCAGCGGATCGATCCCTACGGTTATGCCTTCGAGAATTTCGACCCCTCCGGCGCTTGGCGCGACGTTTACTCCGAACCCGCACCGACGACGGCCGGTGCAGACGGCGCGGAGGTGAGCGGCACAGGACGAACCAAAGTTGTTTCGATTCCCATCGACGCTTCCGCGCGACTGCCGCACGGTCCCCAGTACCGCGACATCGTCGATTTCCGACGCGCGTTGTTGAACGATGCGAATCGTCGGCGGTTGGCTGGCTGTTTCATCACGAAGCTGCTGACCTACGCCAACGGCCAGCCGCCGCGTGAGGTCGACGCTGTGGAGATCGAGCGACCAAC
>RFIQ01000542.1 GCA_003695565.1 Planctomycetota bacterium
GCATCGGCAGAAGCAGCGTCGGCAGAAACGAACTCGGCGGAAAACACTGACGGCGGCGCGACCGATCAATAGGCCAAACGTCGCGTATCGACCAGCGCGAGCAGACAGGACGGCAGAGCCATGCAGGCAATTCACCTGGCTATAGCCACGATTCCCATCGCGATTTATCTGATCCTCATGGGAGCCTTGCGTTTGCGAGGAAGGCCTCTGGTGACGTCTGGTTGGCGCGATCTATTGACGTTGGCGATCGCGTGCAGCGGTCTGGTCCTGATCGGGCCAATGCAATTGTTCTTTCCGACGCACGCCGCCGCGCGGCTGAATGGATGGGTTTGGGTGCCGTTGATCCTGTTGTATGTCTTGGGGGTGCTGCTGGTTCTGCTGGCCAGCAAACCTCGTTTGATCGCTTATGGGTTGGATGAGCCGCAGTTTCGGGAGTTGTTCCTGCAGGCTGCGCGGAGTGTGGACCCCAATGCGGTCTGGCAGGGTGACGTCGCCATTCTGCCTGGCGCGGGGTTGCAAGTGGCCATGGAACCAACGGGGACGTCGCGGGTTTACCAGGTCGTACACGTGGGGGCATTGCGGAACTTGCAAGACTGGATTCGGCTGGAACGAGCCTTTGTACAAGCCGCTTCTCGGGTTACTTGCCCGCCGTCGATGGCCGGTTGGCCCTTCGTGTTGGGCGGCGGATTGTTGTTGGCCATCTCGATGCTGCCGCTGCTGTCCGATCCTACGGCTGCTCTAGCGCAACTTCGCGATTTTCTGGCCCGCTAATAGCTATCCTGCCGATGCATGCAGGAAGACCCTGGTCGAATCTCTGCGGATGCTACAAGGAGTTGATGATGGCTGGAAGAAAAACGGTCGACTGGTCCTACCACCGTCCGGGATGAGTCAGTTGCAAGCGTGCGCAAGAGTTTCTTGCGACCCACAGCATCGCCATTAAATCGGAAACCAATGCCAAGAAGGAGCCGCGCGGACTGGACGAAATCAAACGCCTGATCCGCAATGCCAACCGATTGGTCGTGGCCAAAGGGAAACGCGTCGTCGATATCGACTTGACCAAGTCACCGCCAACCGATGAAGAACTGACCAGGCTGGTGATCGGTCCCACCGGAAATTTGCGAGCGCCGACGTTGGTGCGGGGCAAGACGGTCGTCGTGGGATTCCATCCCGAGGCCTACGAAGAGATCTTTGGGTGAGCAACGCGACTGAATGGTTGCCCCTGATAGGCGGCCCGGAGTGGGTGGGACCGTTCGTCGCTATGGCTGCCGGCAGGGTGCAGAGATGCCGCTGGTGCGGCGGTGCGGGCGACCTGTGAGGGCCACCCGATCAATCCTGCTTCAGTTTGCGCATCCGCTGGCGGGCTCGCGAGAGCAGGGGACCGACCGAGTTTTGGGGGATTCCCATATGGGTTCCGATATCCTCGTAGGACCGATGTTCCAAATGAAACATCCGAATGGCCGTGGCTTCTTCGTCCGGCAACTGAGATAGCAGGGCGCTGACCTCCTCTTCGGATTCGAGAGCCTGGTGGTCCGCGTCGGCAGAGGCCTCCACGGCGGCAGGCGCGGGAGAGGTCAGCGGAATGTGCGGTTGAGAGCTCAAGCGGGTCAGTCGCCGCGCAGCAATGCGCCGTGCCACGACAACCAGGTAGGTACCCAATGAGCTATGGCCCTTGAAGCGGCGCAGGATCGCAAAGTCATCATCCACCAGAGCCATCAGAATCTCTGCCACCATGTCGTCCCGCAGCTCCGGTGGCACGCTGGGTAGTTTCAGGCCCGCAGTCGTCACGACCACGTGGGTCAATAGCGCAATGTATCGGTCGACAAAATCGGCCCATGCGCCGTTCTCGCCCGACAGGCAGCGGTCCAGTAATTGTCGATCTGCGTCAGACAGAACCATGGTGTACCAAGTTGAAAAAAGCGGGGCGCCGGAGCCGGGTTCGTGCCGGTGAAAAATCCTCCCTCTACATCGCGTTCGCTCGAGTCCTGGGCCGCGTCCCGCCACCAGGATGGTGTGCCCACGACTGCCGCATTGTTAAGCCGAAACCACGATGAACGGAGAGGAGTCTTGGTGCGCATCGCCTTGGGCGCAGGGATGAGCAAGCGCCCGGTGCGCTCGAAAGGTACCGAGCTGCGGGCAAGGGGCGCTCTACCTATGTTAGGTGGGGCTGCGGGCACAATCAAGTCAATTGTCCCGAGAAGGGCCGCCGCGTGGCACGGATCGAATCCGGGCGTGGCCTGGATGCTGGGTGCGGCCGGAATCCGGGTCTGGTGAGGTGGCCGGTTTACTTGGAGGGACATCGCGATGCGGCGTGCTCCAGGTACAATCGGGGCGATCGGGAGCCTTATTCACGTTCCGCACCCGGCACTTGTGGCTGCCAACAGAGTGGCCGGCCAGTCCCTGGCGGAACAGGCCTACAATAGGTACGTCGCATTTACGGACCGGACAGAGTAGCCCGCCAATCCCTGGCGGAACAGCACCACAATAATTGCGTCCCGAGGCGGGTAGCTGAGCCAATATCGCACCGATCCTGATTACGATTCCATACGACAACGGCTGGACCGAAAACTCATGTTGCACAACATTTCCACGGAAGAGCTCGGCCCGCGCGGAGAGGTCTTGGCCAGGGCGATTGGGACGTGCGTCCATTGTGGATTCTGCCTACCGGCCTGCCCAACCTATCAGGTTTTAGAAAGCGAAATGGACTCGCCCCGGGGGAGGATCCTCCTGATGAAATCGGTGCTGGAAGGGAATCTGCCTGCGGACGAGGCGGAGCCGCACATCGACCGTTGCCTGGGTTGCCTGGCCTGCGTAACCCACTGCCCCTCCGGTGTCGAGTATGGGGAGTTGGTGACTTCATACCGAGCCCACATTCGGTCGCGAGGGAGCGGGCGGCAGGGGGGATGGTGGAACCGCGTGCGGGATTGGTTGGCGGCGACAACGTTGCCTTACCCCGGCCGATTGCGCTGGGCGTTGCGAATGGGGCGACCGGCGCGAGGGCTGGCCAGGTTCCTGCCGCGGGCGCTGCGCCCGATGGTGGACCTGGTTCCGCATGAGCTGCCGGCCCCGATCCCATTGCCCGAGGTCTCGCCGGCCCAAGGGGAGGTACGTGGCCGCGTGGCGTTGTTGGCCGGATGTGGACAGCAAGTCCTGGCACCGGACATCAACGCAGCGGCGGTGCGGGTGCTGAATCGTCAAGGGATCGAGGTCCTCATTCCGCCGAGCCAGTCGTGCTGTGGTGCCTTGGATTGGCACAATGGCCGCGCGCAGCGGGCTGGACGATTTGCTCGGTCGGTGTTGGCCGCGATGCCTCCCGACGTCGATGCGATCATCTCTACGGCTGCGGGATGCGGGTCGACCCTCAAGGAATACGAACTGGTTCTGGCAGGCTCGGCAGCCGAGCCTGCGGCGCGAGCCTTGGCCGCACGTGCGCACGATATTGCCGAGTACCTGTCGCGGTTGAACCTGGTGCCGATCCCGCCGGTGAAGGGCTCGTTGCGAATCGCCTATCAGGATGCTTGCCATCTGGCCCATGCACAGGGAATCCGCGCTGCGCCGCGCAAGTTGCTGCAATCCATTCCGGGCGTGGAGTTGTGCGAAATCGAGGCTGCGGATACCTGCTGCGGTTCGGCGGGGACATACAATATCGAACATCCCTCGATCGCTGCGGAATTGGGACGGCGGAAGGTCGAAACGATCCTGCAGACGCGGCCCGACATCGTCGTCACGGGCAATATCGGATGTTTAGTTCAGATCAAGAAACATCTTGAATTGCAGGGTGAAGATCTGCCGATTTTGCACACTGTGCAGGTCTTAGATCGAGCCTATCGACAGATTCTAGGGTAGTACAAATTACCCACTCCTCCCACTTAATGATCGTGTCTCGTTTGGCCGATAGGTTGCTTGTCAGGCGGCATTGGCTTCGGCCCGAGCGTCGCCCACAGCGTTGCTTTTGTTTTGTTCAAGCGAGAGGAACTGGCGGAATATGACACGATCCAATTTCATGAAGAACTACAACATTGATCGCATTCGTGAATTTGTCCGCAGCGAGTTATGTGAAAAGAATGAACTGGAGAAGGACGCGTTTCACATGGCCGAACGGCTGTTGACCCGCAATGGCCAGCCATGCGGATTGTACTTTTGCATCTATGGTCCGCGGAGCGTTCGTTTGACCGCCGTCTGGGACCTCGCGTCGGGATCGATCTTCTTTTACGATTCCATGGGCCGGCGGGCAGCATGTTGTCCACCGCCAATCGGCTGATTACTGTTTTTTCGACGATTCATACCCAGTCCCGCACCGTGTGCTGGGGACGGAGACTAGAGGCTGCATCCAGGAGGGATCACCATGCTCATTTTGTCCAGGCGTGCTCAAGAACGTATCTGTTTGGGAGACGACATCGTATTGACGGTCGTCTCGATCGGTACAGAACGCGTTCGCATCAGTGTCTCTGCGCCGCCCCACATTCGAATTTTGCGATCGGAGTTGGAGGAAAAGAAACCGGCGGGACCTGGGGAGGACTTGGCAAACCACCCTGCTGACCGCGAAGCGACGATCACCCGCCGCGCGGCGTGACACGGGTGGCGCGTGGCATCGCCGCTATGTGACATCGCCGGCAAGTGACATTGGCGGCACGCTTGGCCGGCTGAGACTCGATGGCGGACCGGCCAGGTACTCAGTCCGCCGCAGTCGGGTATACTGCATGCCAGAGTCCTTTCATGAGCGGGGCCAGGCTGAGTCGGGCCTCGAAGCGACAAGGTGTTTTTCCGATGGTGCCGGTTCGAATTGCCCTCTGGTTACTCCTGGTCCTGTTGACGGTAGTCGGAGTGGCAATGGTGGTGTTTCAGTTGCCCGAGTTGCCGGAGCGGGTGGCAACCCATTTCGATGGAGCGGGGCGACCGAATGGATTCATGTCGCGGCAGGGACATCTGGCGACCATGGTTGCTCTGCTGGTCGGTACGCCCATTTTGTTTGCTGGGATCAGCGCGCTGATTCGTATCCTGCCGGCATCGCTGATCAACATTCCCTACCGCAACTACTGGTTGGCACCGGAGCGACGCGAGGAAACGATCCGAGTGGTCGACCTGTTCCTCCTGATCATGGCCATTGGGACCGAAGTTTTCATGATGGGCATCGCTCATTTGGTATACCGCGCCAATGTTGGCAACGGGCAGCTTTCGAATACTGCCTTTCTGACGCTGCTGTGCGGATACCTGGCCTTGACGTTGGGTGGCTGTATTTACTTGCTGGTGCGATTTGGCCGCCCTCCTGCTGATCACGCCTCGATGTCCTGACCGCGAGTGAAAGCTTGCGGCACCGGCGCGGCTACAGGTCAGAGGTGGTGACGTCGCCGGTGGCCTTCGGGCATGGGCGGCTCGACGCTGCCGCCTCCAGCGTGGCTACCGGAAGATCAAAACTAGACAGAGCGCTGGTGGCGAGGGGCTAACCGTTGGCAGGCTGTTTATGAGTGCGGAAAATGGACGAAGCCAGCACGAACAGCGACGTTCCGAGCACGATACCCAGTAGGTCGGCGGCGAAATCGAGTGGGTCGGCCGTCCGCCCCGGAGCCCAATTTTGGGTGAATTCATCGAGTCCTGCATAGACTGCGCCCAGTCCAACCACCCATGCGACCCGTCGCGTATGGCGAGACACTCCCGCCGCCCAGGCCATCAGCCAGGCGAAGCCGAAGAAAATCAGCGCGTGGGCCAATTTGTCGGCACCGGCAAACGAGTGTCGGACGGGGATCAGCGACTGCGGCAGATGGGTGGCCGTAAAGATCGCAATCCAGTACAGGATGAGGCAGAAAACGGCCATGGAAATCCAGTGAGTGCGGGCCGGCCACCGTCCCAGCTTGGTACGCGGCCAGGTGGGCGAGAGCGAAGCAGCGACGTGTGGCGCATTAGAAGCTTGGGAAATGACGCAACTCCCATGATTCGAGTATATTAATTGCATCCCTGCAGGCAAGCAAACGCCACCGGGAGGAGTGCCTTGTCCCAGGTGGCTGGCCCGTCCCGCATGGCGTTGATGGAGATGCGTACCGTCGCCGCCTCGGGAGCAGGGGAAACCGGCTGGGTTGCCTGCCGACCTCGACCTGGACAGCCGCACTCCGCGCTGCCCGATCGATAGTTACATCGGCTGTATTCGGGCAGTGGGCACAGCTTCTTTGTTCGGGACGGCACCGACCTGAGGGGGGAGCGGGCAGGGATTGCTTGGCACCAGAGAGATAATGAGCACGCTGGTCCGGCCGAATCCGGGGGCCGGCAGCGACAGCCGGTACAATGCAGCCGGATCAACAATGATCGAAGTAAACTGCGCTTGCGGCGCAAAATTAACAGAAAGGGAGTTGTGGCATGAGTTGGAAGACTGGCAGGTTTGTAATCACCTTGTCTGTCGCGTTGATGGCAGGTCCAGGATTGGGATGGTTCGAGCGTGGTTGCGCCCAGGATCAAGCCCCGGCGGTTGCGGCCGACGAACGCGCGAACTCTGATGCGACCGCCTCCCAGGCTGGATCGCGGACCATCGCATTGTCCACCGAAGCGGACGCGGAGGGGTGGCGACCGCTGCTGCCCAAGGAAGGGTTGGATGGATGGGAGATTACCGACTTTGGAACCGAGGGGAAGGTTTACCGAGACGGTGATTTGTTGATCATCGAAATGGGGGATCCGTTGAACGGCATCACCTATAAGGGCAAGGACTTTCCCACCAACAATTTCGAGATCTACGTTGAAGCGAATCGATTGGACGGGAACGATTTTTTCTGCGGCTTGACCTTTCCAGTGGGCAAAGAGTTCTGTTCGTTCATCGCTGGGGGATGGGGTGGCAGTCTGGTCGGACTGAGCAGCGTGGATGGCTTTGATGCATCGGAGAATGCGACGACAACGGCGGAGGACTTTGAAAACAACAAATGGTATCGATTCAAGGTGCGGGTGGACGACGAGTACATTCGAGCTTGGATCAATGACGAAGAGTTTTTTAGGCAGGAACGCGACGGTCACGAATTTTCTACGCGCATCGAGGTGTATGCGAGCCAGCCGCTGGGCTATGCTGCCTACATGTCGAAAGTCGCCGTTCGCAACTTCAAGTGGCGACCGATTCCGCCTGTGAAGAAAGCTGGCGAGTGATCTCTCGAGCGCGGTGTGCGGCATTTTGCATTGCACCCCGCTCGCCGGTTTCGAATGCGGCCTGCTGCCCTGCTGTGGCCGAAGTTGCCACGACAGAAATACTGGTTTCATTTGCGATGAAAAGGATCGATGTGATTGACCACGGCCGGATTCCCCCACCACG
Source organism: Planctomycetota bacterium (assembly GCA_003695565.1). Taxonomy (GTDB): domain Bacteria; phylum Planctomycetota; class Planctomycetia; order Pirellulales; family Pirellulaceae; genus Aureliella. The sequence continues at coordinate 7,280 of RFIQ01000542.1, forward strand.
CGACGATCATGGTGCGGCGCTGGATACCGATGCTGATGTGCAGTTCATGAAGCAGGCTCTGGGTCTGGCCGTCCGGGCCATGGAGGAGGACGAGGTACCCGTGGGGGCCTTGATTGTCCGGGGGCAGAAGATCGTGGGGATGGGGTGGAATCAACGCGAGGCGCTGCGGGACCCGACTGCGCACGCGGAGATGGTGGCGATTACGCAGGCGGCCGCCAGCCTATCGAGTTGGCGTTTGGAGGGTTGCACGCTCTATGTCACCCTGGAACCTTGTCCCATGTGCGCGGGGGCGATCTTGCAGAGTCGGATCCCGCGCGTCGTCTACGGCGCCGCGGATCCCAAGGCTGGAGCCGTCGATTCCCTGTACCGTTTGCTGGATGATCCACGTTTGAACCATCGCTGTACGGTCACGGCGGGAGTGATGGCCCAAGACTGCGGTGCCCTGCTCTCCCATTTTTTCAAATCGAAGCGTGCGGAGGGCAAGAAGTAGCCGGCCGCGCCGCTCCTGGGGCCTCATGCGCCTGATCATCCGATACAACAACGCCGAACATAGAATTCCACGATGGATGCTTCCCAACTGCCCAAGACTCCCCTGGTCGATCCAACCATTTTGCTGCGATTGCGGATGAAGGCTGCCCGGATCGATCGACGATTCTCGATGAACCCAGAGCCGTTGCCCGACGAGACGATCATGCCCTGCCTCAGCACGGAATTGGCAGGCGGCCCGAAGTTCGCCCAGGTCCGCATGGCGGTCGGGGCCGACGCGTTGTTCTTTCAGGTCGACGTGCAGGGGAAGAAGCACTTGCCCTGGTGCCGTGAATCGCGGATGGAGGACAGCGACGGGTTGCATGTGTGGATCAACACGCGGCACTCACCTGAAATCCAGCGGGCGAACAAGTATTGCCAGCGGTTTGGTTTCTTTCCGTTGGGGAAAGGGCGCAAAGCCGATATGCCGTTCGCCTCTTGGGGACTGATTCCCCGCGCCAGCGAAGATGCGCCGACGGTGGCCGATGATCGGTTTGCCATTCGCGCCCGCCTCGTAGATGGCCGTTATCGCGTGGTGGCATCTTTGCACATCGATGCACTGCACGGATTGGATCTGCGCGACTTTCCCACGTTAGGGTTGTACTACGCCGTCATCGATCGCGAATTGGGGTGGCAAGCCTTGATGGCTTCCGATGAATATCCCGTGCATGAAATCCCCGGTATGTGGGCCCAGTGGGATCTGTCAACTTGAGGCGCTGTTGCGCAGGCATGCCAGCACTTGTCGCTGCAACTCGACCGTCGCTGCCGCGACCAGACGGGGTTGCCATAGATCGAACGGTTGGCCCGCCGGATCGCAGAATGCCACCCCGGCCTGGCCAGCAATCAAGTAGCCAGCCGCTACGTCCCATGCCTTGAGGCTGGTGGCCCAGTACGCGTCCAAGCATCCTTCGGCCAGGTAGCATAGGTTCAGGGCGGCCGATCCTAGTCGCCGCACCGTTTGCGCCGATTCAAGAATATTCAGAAACTGCGCGACCTCCGGGTCGTCGCGATGCACCCCAGGACGAAAACTGCAGCAAACCATGGAACGACTCAGTTCCTCACAACCGCTGCTGCGCAGGGGACGGCCGTTCTTGGTGCTGGGGCTGCCCTCGACGGCCGCGTACATTGTATCGGCCAGAGGATCATACACCACGCCGACGCGCGGCCGGTCGCCTTCGACCAATGCGATCGACACGGAGAAGCCGGGCAGGCGATGGACGTAATTGGCTGTACCGTCCAACGGGTCGACGATCCACATGGGACGGCCGCTTGCGCGGGCTTCCTGCCGTCGGGCGGCCGTCGACTCCTCCGCAAAGAATTCGAACTGAGGGAACCGTCCCTGCAGCAACTCAGCGATCGCGGATTGGGAGGCCAGGTCCGCATCGGTCACCAGGTCCGCTCGGGCTTTCTCCCGAGGGGCGACCTTGCCGAGCCGATCCAGTAGGATGCGCCCACC
>RFIQ01000056.1 GCA_003695565.1 Planctomycetota bacterium
GCCGAGGACTTGGCGGTCACGCCCAGCCAAGTCGAGCAACTGAATCGCTTGAAACGCCTGGCCGGTCTGGCGGAAGATTTTTACAATGCCATGCTTGCTGCCATCAACGGCTTGGGAGCTGGCGAAGTCTTCACCGCCGGGACCTCGACACCGGTCTCTTTCGTCGAGGGATCGTCCGAGTTGCTGGTCGTTCGGGTGTTCGGCAGGAACCAGCGGTATCGGCTGACCGAATTGCCGCTGGGGATCGCTTTCGGTCTGGCTCAGTTGAAAATGGACGTGGGGGAACCGGTCGTTGCGGCTCGCCAGGCCGCCTTCGCGTTGCTGCATCCGAAGACCAGTTCGGTGGGAATGGAACGGGCCCGCAAACTGATGCAGGAAGCGATTGCGGCGGGAGTTGTACCGGAGGACATGATGCAGGTTTTCGAGGAAGACTATTCCCTGTGAGACAGCTTCCGCTGCCCTAGCGCGATGGGGCGTTCAGCGGTTTGGCATGGGGGCGGATGGCTGCGGAGAAATCGGCGGCGTCGGCGTGCAATTTGGCCAGCGTGTTGATCTTGCACGCCGCTTTGATCTGATCGAACGGCCCGTCAATGGCCAGCAATCCCAAGTCGTACGCCAGCCGATCCGATCGACCGGGCAATAATACCCGGACATCCAGAGGAATCTTACCTGGACTGAGCTGGTTCACCAGATTGACGATGTTGGTCGTGCAATTGTTGGTAAACAAGTCGTAGTGCTCGGGGCGCTGGGCGATCTGGTTGACGCGCTGGACGGCGGCCAGGAACAGTCTCTGCGTTTGCTCGGGAGTCACTCGAATGGGATAGAGATACACGTCGACATCGCGGACGTGCGTGCGCAGCAAGATCAGATCCCGTTCGGTCCCCACCACCCACATCAATTCGTATTGCCGCGTGGCGCTGGGCACCAATGCGTACTGTTCGCCTTCCTCCAAGCGAGCTTCGGCGGAGAAGACGATGTGTTGACCATCGGCCAACCCAAAACTGAGCATGGTGTGGGCAAGCGCATCGGATTCCTTGAATGGCACGACGATGAAGTCGAGCGTACGCAGGTCGGCCAACCGCACCACTCGATCGAAATGGCGGACGTCGTAATCCTCTTCCGTGCGGTACACGCAGTCGCGAATGTTGTGCAGGATCACTTGCTCCGGCTCGACCTCCGCGTAGGGGAGGACCATCAGATCGGGGCGCCAATTGCCGCGGTGCGACGGTTCAGCGCCTCCAGTGAAGGGTCGGACGTCCGGCCGCAGGGCAGCCCACCACGCGGCTCTGGATGCGGCATGGTCCTGGGTACGTGTCACCCATCGCCCACAACCAAGGCTCAGGGTCAGGCACAATGCCATCAGCAGGCACCGGCACGGCGCACCCGTTGTTTCCTGTGGTAGAAGCCGATCAGTCATGCAGGATCGTTGTGTGCGTGTCGAGTTGTTGAAGGTGACGATGCCGTCAATCCGCCAGGAACCGCAGGTTGGCGCGCATCCAATCGGCAAATCGATGAACTAGAGTCTGGGAAGGGGTATGGAACACGGCCTGCACCCGGGTACCGAACTGCACATCAACCGATTCGTTCATCGTTACCAGGGCGGCAAAGCGGCCAGCGGTGTTGACCGGTGTGCTGGACTCGGGCGGTGGAGCGGTCGGCCCATTGAGTTCAGGTGCCGCAAAGGCCTCCGTCCACACTCCAGAGATCTGGTCCAAACGTCCAATATCCGACACCGTTCCGCGGACCACACGCTGTCCCCCATGCAGGGAGATGTCTACTGGTGTCGCCAGGGCGATATCGGCCAGTTGAGTCTCGCTCAGGGGGATCACCGCAACGCGTTCTTGCCCGGCGATCACGCCCAACAGCTGGCCGACACCGACTGATCGGCCAACCTGAATGGCGGATCCCCATCGCGCGCTGACGGGTCGCCAATCGGGCGTCTCGTCCTCTGCGGGCCAGGGGGCCAGCGCGCGATAGAAGGTACCATCGGTCGGTGCGCGGATATGCAAGGCATCGGATTGTTGCCGCACAGACGCCAGCAACGACTCGGCGGCGTGCACGGCGGATCGGTATCCTGCCAGATCCACATCGATTGAATGCATGTCGCGTTGCCGTCTCGCGGCGGCCAGTTGTTCTTGCGCCAGGATGAGATTGTTGGTGCGGCGGACAATCTCTCGCTCCAGGGCGGGGTTGAGAAGGCGAAACAACTCCTGGCCCGCGCTGACGGTTTGTCCATCCGCCACACCGCTACCGGCCAGGTGTCCGGGCACCGTTGCGTAGACTCCGTAACAACGGGCGGGTTGAATCGAACCGGTAGCCCACCGCCGCGTGGGCACAGGCAGGGCGACGATCGCCCCAGTAGCGATTGCGGCCAGGGCGATCAGCCGTGCAAGTTGCAGCTTCGATCGAGCGGCGCGTCCCATCTGAACAACTCCTCGCATAAAGGGAATGGCGACCCAGCATCCGACCAACAGGACCGCAAACAGTTTGCCGGCCCACACCACATTCCAGGATCGGGCCACCCCCACAGCGGCCACCGCCAGAACCAGGCTCAGCATGCACCGGTATCCCCAACTGGCCAGGGAGAACGAAGCCCAGGCGTAAGCGATGCCCGTCCGATTCTGCGGCGGTACCGCCTGTCCCAACAACCAGTAGCGCAGCAATGCCTGACGGGCTTCATCCGCTCGGGCACGCAGATTGGGGGCATCCAGCCAATCGGATAAGAGGTAGTAGCCGTCATACCGCATCAAGGGGTTCAGGTTGATAACTAGCGTGCTGGCCGAGCAAATCAGCATCGTCTGCAACGCACCAGTGTTGATCGGCCCCTCGACGGTCACCAACCAGATCCAGGCGGCGACCGTGGCGACCAGCAGCTCGGCATACACGCCGGCGGCAGCGACCGCCGCCCGACCGCTGCGGTGCGGCAGGCGCCAGCTCTCGCTCACATCGCAATAGACACAGGGGGCGCCCAGAATCAACAGCACACCGATATCCGGACATCGAATTCCCAGCCGTCGGCACACGATGGCATGCCCCAGTTCGTGCAAGGCGCGCGTGACCAACAGGATTACGAAAAACTGCACCGTCGATCGAGAATCGGCGATCCAGTGTCCTCCCATCGTTTGCTGGGCGAATCGCGTAAAATCCAATCCGACCAAGGCGGTGGTCATGACGCAAGCCATCAACCATCCCATCACCGCGCGGCGGGAGAAGAACCAGTCGGTTCGCGGTGCGATGCGTTGCAGCCAGGGATCGGGATTGATACCACGAATTCGCCAGACGGCTAGCTGGGTAACCGCATTTGCCAGGCGGTCCAACATCGTGGAACGCTGCGGGCTCGGGGTTGCGCTCGAGTCCGGCATTTCTCCACGGGTGACGCGGACCCAGCCGGCGGACTGCAGGCGCTGCAGCGCACGCTGCAGCACTTCTATCGTTACCTCAGTACCGGGATGCGTCTGAAGAAACCCTCGGGCCAGGTCTCCCAACGAGCGCCGGCCGTTCAGTCGGGTCAGCAACCAGTGCTCCACATAGCCGATTCGGGCGCTCGCGCGAGACAGAGGATCGAATACGATCCACGTTGCTCTAGCGATGGTTCGGCGGGGACGAGATGTTTCCAGCACGACCTGCAATTCGCGCCGCGCACACCACACCTGGTGCCAGAAACTGCCCGCGAGGCAACTGGCGGCGGTGGCCGAGGCGTGGAAATCGCTCGGTGGTACGTCGGTAACATTCCCTTCCATGGGCGTCCCGTTGCAATTCCTTTAGTCGATGCTGGCCGAAATCGGCGGAACGGCCGCCGGATGCTCGGTATCTGGTTGCTGTTCAGGAGTGATGGTCGTTACTTCGGCCGCGTGATCATCCTCTTGGGGGACGGATCGAGCGGGCAATCCGACTCGCAACTGCACCGACATGCCGGGCAACAACACCCAGTGCCCTTGGTGCTGGACATTCGCGACGCGCGCATGGACGCGAACCACGCCCTGGGCGCTGACGCGGTGATCGTAGCTGACGATTTGTCCTCGGATGGGTGCGGACATCGTTGCCCCGGGAAGCTGTACCGTCACCGGGGCTCCGATCAATCGCGCCATATCGACTTGACCTACCGGAACGATCCAGTCGACGACCAGACGGCTAAGGTCGTGAATCTCGACCAGCGGCTCGCCGGTCTCGATCCATTCCCCGGGCTGTTTATGGATGCGCACGACGATTCCGGAAACGGGCGTGCGAATGGTGTGGCGGTCCAACCGCAATCGAGCCACCTGCCACCGCGCTTCTACCAGCCGCAGGTTGAGCCGGGCATGCTCCAGGGCGCGCTGCGCGTGATGCAAGGCAATCTCGGCCTTTTTCACCGCCAGCTTGCGACTGCGAATCTCCGATTCGCTGACGCTGCCACCGATGGCCAGGTGTTTTTGCAACTCATCTCTCAACTCGTCGACGACCAATTGCTGATGATCGACGTCGGAAGTATCGGCGGCGGTCAGTTGGGCGTCGGCATACTGAGCTTCGGCGAGCGCAACTTCCGACTCGACCACTGCGGCGTCCAGTTGGGCCACGACCGTCCCGCGTTGGACTGCGGCGTTGCGTTCGACGGCGATGGACTGGATCTGGCCGCTCTCGAGAGCTGGCACCGACACGATCGTTTCGACCTGCACCGGGCAATCCTCGAACGTCCGCCATTGCAATTCGATATCTGCCGACCAACCGTTTCCCGTCGGCGCAAGCCATCCAATCGTGAGCACCGCCACGATCGATGTAACCGCGTTCCTCAGCGGTGGTCGGCCATTACATGCTGTAGGCGGGTGTTGCATCGATGGGCCAGCGATTCGGGATGGAGCGGATGAGTTGCCTGACATGCGAAACCTCCTGGTCTACCATAGCATGCGAATCCAGGAGGAAAGCGACCAAAATGCGTCACGGCAAACGAGCCACCCCAGCGGAGTGCGGCCACAGTCGATCACAACTCGGGCCACGGCCCCGTCTTTGTGGAGAGGAAGGTTCCCGGGGGCAACGTGGGCGATGGCTGGAATGACGTGCTGCGGCTGTCGGGCAGCGTTGGGCAACCGCATGGCTACATCAGCCATCGTCGTCAGTTCGGCAGGGACGATTTTCCCCGGATGGCTCGTGAATACGACCTGGCAGGGGAGTGCTCCGGCCTCTGTTTCGAGAGCACGGGCCACGATGCCGGCTCGATAGTCGGGAATCGAGACTTCCAACTGCCATGGTCCCGCCGGATCGAAGGTGGCCACTAAGGGATGTCCCATCGAGACCGGGCGGTTGGTCAAACGCTGTGCCAGGTTCCACGTTAGTACCCGACCTGGCGCCACCGCGCGTACTTCCAACTCAGCAATTTGTTCTAACAGGAGCTGGCGTTGATGTGTCAGCGATCCGAGGGTGGCCTCCAATTGCCGTATTTCGCTTTCCAGTTGATCGACCTCCCGATCCGGCAGACGGTCGCCGCGATTGCGCAACCATCGCGCCGATTCCAGTTTGCGGCGGGTGATCTCGATTTCTCCATCGACGGCTGCACTTTGGCGTTCCAGTTCGCGCGATGCGATGTGCACCAGTGGGGTACCAGGAACGACCTGTTGCCCATCGGTGACCAGTACGCGCTCGATCAAGCCGCTGTGCGGGGCGTAATACACCAACTTGGACTGCGGAGTCAGAATTGCGGTGGCCGGAACTTGTTCGGCCACGGGGAAGAAGGCGATCGCCCCGACCAGGCAGGCCGCCACCAGGCCGCTGAGCATCCGCGTCCACGGGCGGCGGCCGGTTAGGGGCTGCAACCACTGGCCGGCCGACAGCAAGCGTCCTGCTGGGCGATGCGTCGCGATTTTCAAAACCAGTCGCTCGAGGGCCGACAGGAACAGGGCGGGGCCGCGGGGAACGCGACTGCCGAAGCCTTCCTCGAGGCCCCGGACGATTGCCTCGGCCTCTCGGCGATCCTGGAATCCCAGCAGAAGCCATGGAGTTGCGGCTTCCGCCGAACGGATCATCAGGATGCACCGAAGTCGCAGCGTGTTTGCCAGGCGGTCGACCTTCGATTGCAGGACGCTATCGATGGGCCCCTGAGGCGATGGACCTGCAGTCTGCCCGGCGCCGGCGGGCTGACCGCTGCGTCGCTCGGTTGCTTCGGCCAGCCACCATCGACGATCTTTAAGCACCGCTGGTCCGCGGCTGGCCAATTCACAAGCCGCTGCCGCCGCTTCGCTGCGGGGGTCTAGCTGAACCGAACCGCTGACTCCGAGGACTCGCGGTCGCATTCCCCATGCCAGGAGGATGGCGACATCGGCATCGAACTGCTGGCAACATCCGTCGGCCGCTCGCGCCGCGGCCC
>RFIQ01000543.1 GCA_003695565.1 Planctomycetota bacterium
GAATCTGGTGGGGGCTGGGGGGCACGGCCGCGTCGTCGTCGGCAGGTAGTTGACCGCTCAATTCGGCTACCAGTTCTGGTACCAGGCCGTGCTCCAAGTAATCGGCTGCGCGGTCGACTTCGTTTTCCCGGGCTGCCGCCTGGTCCACCAGGTAGATTTCGAGCAAACGGTGGTTGCGCACAGCGCGGGCGGCAGAAATCAGGCCGCGGGGGGTCAGGGCTACGGTAGGGCCGGGTTCCAGGATCGCCAGCCCGCGTTCCTCCAGGCGTTTAGCGACCCACCGCGTCCACCATCGCGACCAATGGCGATACTGGGCTACAGTGGCCAGAGAGATGGGGGGCGACGATCTCAGGCCGGTTAGCCGGGCGGGGAGCGCTTGGCGGCTCTCCAGCAGTTCGTACATGGCACGCAACAGGTGTTGTTCATCGTAGGCGATACGTATCCGTTGCCGCCGCCACCATTGCCACAAGATACCGCGCTGCCGTCCCACAACGAAGCTGATGGCAAACATGCCGCAGGCCACCAGAACGATCGCCGCGCCGCTGGGGATCTTCTCGGCGCTGGCACTGAGCAACGTTCCGAGGCTGCACGCCGATGCGCCCATGGCAGCGCTGATTGCGAGCGTGGCGGCCAATCGGTGCGTCCAAAATCGAGCTGCCGCAGCCGGGACGATCAGCAAGGCGATGATCAGAATCAACCCGACGGCCTGCAGGCCCACCATCGTGGTGACCACGACGAGCAGCAGGAGCAACGCATCGAGCCAGCCCACGGGCCAGCCCTGGCTGCGGGCCAAGGCCGGATCGAAACACAGGATTCTGAATTCCTTTTCCAGCAGGCAGACCGACGCGATCGACACAGCGGCAGTCCCAGCGGCCAACCACACGTCCTCGGTCGTCATCAAAGCAGCTTTGCCGTAGATGAACCCCTCCAATCCGGCAGCATTCGCACCGGGCAGGTTCTGGGCAATCTTCAGCAATGCGACGCCGGCGCCGAAGAAGACGCTGAGCACGATTCCCAGGGCGGCGTCTTCGCGGATGCCGGCCCAATGCTTCAGGAGCAGCACGGTGGCTCCGCCCAGCCCGCCGCTGATGCTGGCGCCCAACAGCAGCCACACCAGCGATTTTTCCCCGCCGATGTCGGCGGTCCACATGAAGGCCAGAGCCACGCCGGGCAACGCCGCATGGGAGATCGCATCTCCGATCAGCGCGCGCCTGCGCAACAGCATGTAAACTCCCAGCAGCCCGCAAGAGATTCCCAGCAGCAGAGTGCCCACCAGGACCACTCGCGTGTTGTAATCGTGCAGCAGCAGGATGCGCATCAATTCGTCCATCGATTCCCCGGGGTCTTTCGATTACTCGCCCATTGCCAGGTGGCAGGACGCCCCTGGGCAACACCAGCCGCCGTCCTGCATTGCGCCCTGATGTCTCTGCGCGGGGCGGCAGAGGTGCCCTAGGCCCCCTGGTCGCCGCGGCGCATGGCCTCGCCGACCTCTTCCAACAACGTCAGCTTGCCACCATATGTCTTTTGTAGGTTTTCCTTGGTGAACACCTCCTCGGCCGGCCCGGCCGCAACCAGACGCAGGTTCAGCAGGACTACGAATTGGAAGTACTCGGGGACGGTTTGCAAATCGTGATGGACGACGATGATCGTTTTTCCTTGGGACCGCAAGGCGTCCATCAACCGCACGATGGCTGCTTCGGTGGCAGCGTCCACCGCGGCGAATGGTTCGTCCATCAAGTACAGGTCGGCTTGTTGTACCAGCGCGCGGGCCAGAAACGTCCGTTGCTGTTGCCCACCCGACAACTGGCTGATCTGACGATGCGCCAAATGTTCGATTTCCATTTGCCGAAGGGCGTCCATGGCCCGCTGCCGCTGGGATTGACCGACGCGACGGAACCAGCCCAGTTCGCCGTAGGTTCCCATCAGCACGACGTCCAGCACGGTGGCTGGGAAATCCCAGTCCACCGACTCTCGCTGGGGAACGTAAGCGACCCGTTTGCGGACTTGCCGGTAAGGGCGGCCGAACACCCGGATTTCACCGGAAATGCGAGGCACCATGTCGACCACGGCTTTCAACAGAGTGCTCTTTCCAGCACCGTTGGGGCCGACCAGTCCCGCCAAAGTCCCCGCCGGAATTTCCAACGATATGTTCCAGAGAACCGGTTTGCGATTGTACGCCACGGTCAAATCACGGATCGACAACGGCGGCGGTGAGTCGGTCGGAGTTGCGTTCATGCTGCCTCCTCGCCGCGCCATCCGCGAAAGCCATCGGCGGGGACGCGATCGCATCCCAGGTGCCGAGCGATGGTCGAGATGTTGTGGTCCATCATCCCGACATAGGTTCCCTCGTACGTTCCGTCGGGTCCCATGGCATCGGAGTAAAGGGTGCCGCCGATCACTACGGCGTGCCCGCGCGAGGCTGCTCCTTTCAAGATCGCTTCGATACTCTGCCGGGGAACGCTGCTCTCCACAAACACGGCTTGGATTTTGCGCTGGACGATCAGGTCGACCAGCGCATTGATGCGGTTCAGTCCGGCCTCGCTCTCGGTCGAAATCCCTTGCACGGCTTCGACTTCCACCTGGTAGGCGCGGCCAAAATATCGGAAAGCATCGTGGGAGGTGATCAACACACGCTGGGCGGCCGGCACGCACTGCATCATTGCCTGGCCGTACTGGTGCAGGCGCTCCAATTCCCGGCGCAAGGGTTGGGCCGCCGCGCGGTAGTCGTCAGCGTGCACCGGATCGAAATCGGCCAATTCCTCAGCGATCACCTCGGCCACGCGGTTCCAGAGCGACACATCCATCCATACATGCGGATCCATGTGTCCCTGGGCATCCGGGGCGGACAAGAGCACCTCGGCGGGCAATCGCTCGGCAACCGCCACTGTGCGTTTCTTGCGGCCGATCTGTTCCAACAGCTCGGACATCTTTCCTTCGAGCAGCAATCCATTGTAAAAAACGATGTCGGCGCGAAGGATGGCTGCAGCATCATCCCGGCTGGCTTTGTATAGGTGCGGGTCGGTCCCGGCGCCCATGATCTGGTGCACATGCACATGAGGGCCGCCGATCGTGCGCACCAAATCGGCGATCATGCCTACCGTGACGGTAGCAGCAATCGGCGCCTGCCGCCGGTCCCCCGTGCCATCGGCCTGTTGCTGGGGTTGGTTCGTGCGGCGGCAACCGCTCCAGCACGCTGCTCCGCTCGCAACCAGGCCCAGAAACCGCCGCCGGCCGAGAGAAACCGAAGCACACGGCGCGGGCGTGTTCGGCCAGCGCCATGGCCAGGTTGCACGACGGTCTGCGTTGGCTCGCCAGCCGGTCTTATCGGTGAATCGTTTGTTCTGCCTGATCAATGCATCGCCCTCTGTCCGGTCTCCATATATCTGCCATCGCCCGCTGCGAGTTCTCCTGATTGTAGCTGCGGCTAAATTCTCCGAATAGCTCCCTGGTCCGCGATTCCAGAGTACCGATGCAGGGTTACGCGGTGTCACGCGCGGTCAGGGTCCGCACGGGGGCAGCCCCGCACCGACCGCCGACTCAGGGAGTAGAAGGGGATGCGGTGGCCCCACGGATCTTTTTGGCCCGGCCTTGGGTCCACAGCAGCAAACCCTCCAACCGCTGCTGTGCTCGCTGAAAATACGATTCATCCAATGCGGCCAACACCTGTTGAAAGGCGGGTTCGACGCGTTCCATCCAGTCTGCCTGGGTGGCGATGACGATTCCGTCCCGGATGCAGGCGGCTGCGATTTCGCGACCCAATAGTTGATGCCCTTCGATCTTGGGATGGATGTGGTCGACCAACCAGCGGTTGCCGACGATCTCCAAATCGCTCCGGGAGGCGAACAGTTGTTCAGCATCGACCCAACTGCAGTGAGATGCGGCGGCCACGCGCTGGGTGGCTTGCAGGATCGGTGTGGGGGCCCTTAAAGGGCAGACGTCGTAATCGCGGGCCATCGTCAAGTGAACCAGGGCGGGGTCGGCCTGGCCAGCCTCGTAGGCCAGTCTGCCCAGCAAGAAATGGGCACCGGCATGCTGAGGATCGATCTCCAAGGCGGCTGCCGCAGCCCGCTGGGCGACGCTGGGCGACGTAGCCGTCCGAGCGGTCTCCCACAGGTCTTCGAACCGGCGCCGCTGGGCAGATGGCAGGCTCGGATCGATCTCGATCTTCATCGGGGGGCAATCCGCCAGGTTGGAAACCGGTTTAATCAGGACCAACGGGACGTCAGCATTTCGGCAAGCCCGGACCATCTGTTGCAGATTCCACTCGAAATGCTCGACGACGCCGTCCCGCCACCGGTCGCCACGATGGTATTGCTCCAGTCCGCCCTGATAGTCCAGCAACGCGTCCACCTCGGCCTGCAACACCGTGCGGGATTTCTCAGGTCGATCGCCGTGATCCTCTGCGCGATGCATCCAGGTTCGGGCCAACCGGACGATGCGCAGTTCCTCGAACGTCGAAGAGACGCAGCGCCGCCAGCCGCCAGAGGCCGATTCCTCATACGTGCGTTTTTCGAGAAATTCGTTGTGGCCGGTATACAGCATGATCAAGTCGGGATCGTACTGCAGTACCTCGCGAAGGATGGCAAACACGCGGTAGCTGGCATAGGAAAGTCCGCCGCAATTGATCACTTCGTAGTGGCGGCCGGGGTCAGCCAATTGCAGCGCTTCCCCCGCCCATCGCGGAAAGGCGGTTTCGGTGCTGTAGGGTTCTCCTTGGGTGGTTGATCCTCCCAGAGCGAAGATGCGAAACGTTCCTGGCGGTTTCTGCCGCGAGAAAGAAGCGGGGCGGAACAAGTGCAACCGCTGCTGGCCGATGTGCAACCGATCGGGATCGCCCGGTACCGGCTCGAACAACGGACGCAGTTTGTGCAGGTCGACGTAGGGGTCGACGGCAGGAGGCGGGGGCCAATCGAACCAGCGCAGAGCCAGCTCCGCCGTCAGGACGGGCATCAAGCCGAGGAGGATGGCGGCGATTCGAAACAGGGTGCGTCGCATGGGTCGGTGGTGCAAGTCGGGCCGCCTGCCGCGTCGCGGGGCCGGACGCGTCGGGCGGTTAGGCCAGGGGTTCACAGGGAGGGTCGGGCAACCGGAAACGCGCTGCGGCCAGGC
>RFIQ01000544.1 GCA_003695565.1 Planctomycetota bacterium
CATTGGTCGACGACGAAACTCCCGGCTTGTTGCTTGACGTCCCCGTTGCCGTACAACTGGATCCCGTTGCGAAGATTCTTCGCGGTGACTCGTCGCACGGTCAACTTGCGGTCTTTGTAGGGTGCGTACAAGTAAACCCCGTAACCGCGTTTGTCCCCGCGAATTGAATTGGCCGGCCCATGAAATTCAATGTCTTCAATGGTAAAATCCTGTGCATAGTAGACCAGCAAACCCCAGGCGTTCGGATTGGGGGGAGCGATGATCACCGGTCCCCGGTCACCGGTCTTCTTTCCCAGGACATCTCCGATGATGCGCGCGGTGCGCACGCCACTTCGACTCATAAACAGGTTTTCGGCATACGTTCCGGCGCCGATATAGATCGTGTCCCCGTCGCGCATGACGTCCAGCGCGCGCTGGATGGTGCGAAAAGCCTGGCCGGACGTCAATCCGTTGTTGTTGTCATTGCCATTGCGGCGAACAAAGATGTCGCGAGCTGCGGAGGGAGTAGCGTGCCACGCGGTGGTGAGAACCAGCAGTAGGCCGATCCAAGCGATTCGGGCAGATTGCATCGGGCGAAACCTCCAGGGGTCAGGTCTAGGAAACACCGTATTCGTTGGCCCAATTGGGAATCTCCACATCGGGCCGGGCGTCAAACCGGCTTCCGTCGTGCCGCAGCGGGACGAGTGCCAGTCGCCAGCGACTAGGCTCGGCGCCCACAGCGGCACAAGGGAAGCCGCCCGCGGTGCTGCCGATCGGCCAACACCGCGGACAGGAATTGCAAACATCGTTCGATTCGGGTCACGGGCCGCCGGGCAAACCACCGGGCAGACCGCCGCCAGCGCCACCGCCACCCATGCTGGGCATCTGCGGAGCACCACCACCAGCGCCGCCACCCATGCCGGGCATCTCTGGCAACCCGCCAGCACCGCCGCCGCTGCCGTCCATGCCTGGCATCTGTGGCATTCCGCCGGAACCGTCCATGCCGGGCAAACCGCCGCCGCTACCATCCATGCCGGGCATCTGCGGCATCCCGTCTTCACCCATGCCGGGTAATTGCGGCATGCCGTCCTGGCCGAGCTCCGGCATGCCAGGCAAGCCGTTTTCTCCCTCGCCCATGCCGGGTAACTTCAACATTTCTGGCATCTCGGGCATTCCCGGCGGCGCCGTTGCAGCGGAGGATTGGGTCTGTGTCCCGCTGCTGGGGCGTCCACTGGCACCACCGGTTCTGGTCGATCGCGTCGTTCGAGCGGCCACATCGGGGATCACCGGTGCGTTTACCATGGGTTGTTCATGCAACGCCAGGCTCCAGCGTTCTCCGTCCCGTTCCAAGTGGACGGTATAGCGAGTCATGCCTACAACTTTGACCCCCTCCTCTTGCTCGCCAGGCGCCAGGAAGTACATGGCCCGACCGATCTTGAGGATGGCTTTGCGAATGCTGGGGTCCTCAAGACTTACGGCGAATCCCAGTAGGCGCACATTCTCGTGAATGGTTTTCGGCCCTTCGGTTTCCTGCACCGTGAGATTGACCTTGGGCGGTGCAAAGAAGTTTTCGTTCTCTTCGATCGGTCGCAACCACGAACCGGGAACCAGGACTTCCGGCATCAGCGGAGGGTTCTCTGCCGAAGTGAACACGGTTTCCTCATCGGATTCTGCGGGAGAATCGTCCTGTTGGGGCGCGGCTACAGCGTGCGACTCGGTCGTTGGGGATGCAGAGTCTTGGGGTTCGCCAGTGGTATCACTGCCGCATCCTGTCATCAGGATCGTTGCAAGCCCAAGTAGGCTCAGGTGGATCGGGCGAGTCATCCAATTCATCGGTTGCTTCTCCTCGGGACCAGGCAGTTTCGGTGAGGGGCTAGGGCAATCGCTCGGGGGCAAAGGGGCAGCGGGTCAATGCGCGACAAGCGCAGCCCCCGAGCGAGGAGCTGCACAATGCGCAGCCTCCATTGCAAAGCTAGGTCGAGTGGGCGGACTCGATCGTCGACCGAGTAGGGAAACCCTGCCGGTTCCACGAAAGAGACGTTTGTCCGTGGCGATTGTGCCGATTGCACGGGGCCTGCAGCCCTGAGAGTCGGGCCGATCGCCCGCCGTGCGAGAGGTCGAGCTGCCGGTCGCGCGAACCACATCGGTGCGGCCTGGCAATACCGGCTGCAACCGGCGCATTTGCCGTACCGAGCCCCGGCGGGCCAGGCTCCGGGACTCTGGGCGAACATGTGGTTTAGGAGAGCTGCGGGAAATGGTCGAGCCAGCGCGAGAAAATCCGCTGGAACACCTGCCGATTTTCTTTCTGCACGCGCGCTACCGTGGCAGGCAGTTGGTGGGCAGCGACGGAAAATCGACCTTCCGATCCCAACAAGTAGCTCAGCCGCTTGAGCGATTGGCCGTCCGTCGGGAAATCGTGGCGGGCCGTCCAGTTCATCAGCCGAATTCCGGACTCGAGAGTTCGCAGGAAGATGTAGTTTTCGCGCAGCGTCTGCGCGGTCGCGGAGTCCAGGTGGCCGCTCGACACCAGGCGTGCGATGCCGTTCAATGTGCCG
>RFIQ01000545.1 GCA_003695565.1 Planctomycetota bacterium
ACGATGGAGCATTGCACGTATCGGCAAACCTTTCCCCTTCGGCCAACGTTTTCCCGCCCGAGCATTCCGTGCGTTCGGCAAGGTACCCGCTCAATAGGCGCAGGCGGTGCAAGCCGCACGGACCTTGCAATCCGTCGCTGGGTGGACGTCCAACGGCAAGCCGCATACCATAGCGTGCGTTTCCGTGCCCAGAATACAATGCTTTTCATAAACGATGGTGAGCCCCTCGCCACTTCAGGGTTATGTCTATGCTCCCACGATCTCAGCTTGGCAAGACGGGATTGCGCGTCACTCGGTTGGGATATGGCAGCATGGGTTTGCGCGGACCGCGCACCTGGGGCGTGCGCGTCGTGGATGAAACGCATGCCGAGCGCATGTTACACGCCGTGCTGGACGCGGGAATCAACTTCATCGACACCGCGCCCGACTATGGGATCGCGGAAGAACGCATCGGGCGCTATCTCAGCCATCGCCGTTCCGAGTTCTTTCTGGCTACCAAGTGTGGATGCACGCCGGTTCAACACGACGATCATTTGGAAATCGTTCACACCTGGTCGCCGGAGGTCATTGCAGCCAACGTCGAGCAGAGTTTGCGACGGATGCGCACCGAGTATATCGACGTATTGCAGTTCCACGGTGGCACGCTGGCGGAATTGCAGAGCAGCGGTAGTTACGAGGCAGCACGGCGACTCCAAGACCGGGGGCTGGTGCGGTGGATCGGTATTTCATCGAAACTTCCGGAAATACTGGATCACTTGCGGCCCGATCTCTACGACACGTTGCAGCTTCCTTATTCCGTGCTGGATCCATCGCATGCCGACGCGATGGCTTGCGGTGCAGCACTGGGGATGGGAATCATCGTGCGTGGCGGGATCGCCCATGGCGGCCCCGAGGCTGAAATCCAACGCGAACACCTGAACCGGGTTTGGGAGAGGTTGCAGTTGGACGAGTTGCGTCCGCCCGACATGTCGCGAGCCCAATTCATCTTGCGTTACACCTTGAGCCAGCCCGCTTGTCATACGGCAATCGTGGGGACGTGCAATTTGCAACATTTGCAAGAGAACGTGCGGGCAGCGGAGGCCGGCCCTTTGCCGCAGGAGTTGGTGGATGAAATCCAGCGTCGCTGGACCGCTCTTCGGGACGCGTGTTGAATCGGAGCCAGGCATGCACGATGAGCCGTCTCCGTTTTCTCGCGCCATGCGGGTGATGGTGGTACTGTTCGCCTTGACCGCAGTCGGCATCGTCTGGTTTTGGCTGGTCGAGGGCTGGTCGCTGATCGATGCCGCGTACATGACGGTCATTACCCTGACGACGGTTGGTTACCGTGAGGTCCGACCGTTGACGCTGCAGAGCCAGGTTTTTTTGATGTTCTACTTGATCGGCGGGCTGGGCGTGTTCCTGTTCTCCGTCGTCGAACTAGGCGAGATGATCGTACGGGCGGAGTTGACCGGTTGGTTACGGAGGCGCGAGATGACTACAGCACTGAAGTCCATGCATGAGCACTATATCGTATGCGGTTTCGGACGGATGGGCCGCTCGATCTGCCAACAGCTATCCCGCCATGGGCTACCGTTGGTCGTGGTCGACCATGATGACCAGGCGGTATCGGAATGCGAACAACAAGGATGGTTGTGCGTGCGCGGGGATGCTACGGACGATCGCGTGTTGATGGAAGCCGGCATCGATCGCGCTCGAGGTCTGGCAGTCGTGCTCGACTCCGACGCGGACAACCTCTACACCGTCCTGTCGGCTCGCCTGTTATCGCCCGGCCTGCAGATCATCGCCCGGGCTACCGATCAGACCAGCGCGCGAAAGATGGAACGAGCCGGCGCGGATCGCGTCGTGTGCTTGTACGCCGCGGGTGCTCGCACCATGGCTCAATTCATGATCAACCCTCGCGTGGAAGATTTTTTCGAGGTCGTGTCATCGGCCGGAGCAGCCATGGACCTGGCCGAATTGCGCATCGCCCCCGAATCGAAGTATGCCGGAAAAGTGCTCAAGGAGACTGATTTTCGGCAACGCGGCGTCGTCATCGTGGCCATTCGACGCAGTTCGGGAGAGCTAGAAATCCCACCGTCAGCCAACTCGCGCATCGAAGTGGGTGACCGTTTGATCGCCCTCGGCGACGCCCAGGCCATTAGCGATTTTTTAGCCCATGAGAAAAGCGCCTCGGCCATTTGACCTCCCATGCATTGGCGCCAGTGACACGGCCCTGCGGGGGGAAAGAGCCAATTCGAAATAACATCTGCAACGGGTGCACATCAAGAAAGACGGACTTTTTCAATCTGCTCGGCTGGTTTCTTGGGTCACCGAAAACGATCGAAGGACACTATTTAACTAGAGGGAAAGACGGATTGCGGCGGCAGGCAACCAGAATTGCGGTTCCTGGTCCGTCGATTCGCCTGGCTGGGGTGGATGCAAACGCAATTGGGCAGGAGCAGTGAC
This sequence comes from Planctomycetota bacterium, assembly GCA_003695565.1. Taxonomy (GTDB): domain Bacteria; phylum Planctomycetota; class Planctomycetia; order Pirellulales; family Pirellulaceae; genus Aureliella. The sequence continues at coordinate 2,446 of RFIQ01000545.1, forward strand.
GATGGCCGGTGACACGCAACTGGTGCGCGAATTTCAATCAGGGGACCGCGATGCGTTCGCGAAGCTCGTCGAGCGATACCAGAACTACGTGTGTTCGCTGG
>RFIQ01000546.1 GCA_003695565.1 Planctomycetota bacterium
ACTCCTGCCTCGGCGGGGGAAATCCACGACGCGTCGTCAATCCATCCGGGGCGAGCCGAACGCGTGGTGGGGCAGGCCGAAATCAAGAGAAACGAGGCGGGCCTCGAGCAGGCGGCAACAGACGAAACCCACAAAACGGAGGGGAATCGCAGTCGATAATCAGCGGTTGCGCCACTCCGATGGGAGCATCTTCAGAGTCGACAGTCGGCAGAATCCGCAACTGAGCCAACTGGAAACACACAAAACAGCTATCGGCGTCGCTGCATGCCTGACCGCAAATCGAGCGCTCCGGCGAGCAGAGCTGCGCCCCAGACTCGGGCGGAAGCTCGTGGGAATGGGCAGGGCCGCATTCATCATGCTGATGCCCACATTCCGCACTTGGATCGACGTGGCTCGCAAAGCTGCAGGGCGAGCCGTGGGGACCGTGATGGTGCGCCTCGTGAACCCACAGAGGGATCCACCCCAAGCTGGCCAAAGCCGCTAGGGCAAATGTGATCCATCGTGATGTTCGAGCCTGAGACACGTAGGGATAACCGGCGATTGGAGCCTAGACGCGCAGCCAACAAAAAAGCAGCGAGGGGCTTCCTGCGCCGCAAAGCCCTCCACCATGCACTTGTTTGGTACGATACGACCAAGCGCGGTGTTCGCACCACGACGGAATTGCACGCGGATCGGTGGGCAGGACGCCCACGCATCGTGCAGGACGCTCTACACTGGTGCGGGCCTTGGAGGAGCGGTGCGTTTGCCGGTAATCCTCGCCAGCAGTTAGCAGGGCACATCCGACCTCGAACGCGTCGACCTTATTGCAACCCTAATTGTAATGAAGTCATGAGAATAAAGCCATCGGTAACGTTTACGTTTCCGCTTCGCCAACGAGCGCCCCGTTTACAGGCGACCACCAGAGACGCAGAGGACGATCTGAGCGGGCCACGTGGAGACCGCGCACCGGCCGCCGGTGGTCGCGTCGGGATGGTCGGTTCCGATCAACCTGCACGCGGCTGCGGAGGCAAGGGGACCGACTGCACGTTTGGGTCTGTCGTCGCCTGGTGGTCGGCAATGGTCTGTGCCCTATTTTCAGGCGCTAACGTACGGGGCCAGGGGAGCGGCGCAGGTCGGGAACGCAGCGCCGTGGACCAGGCGGCCGGCGCAGGCCTGGAAGAATATCTGGCCACCCTCACCAAAGACGGCAAGTGTCCGGCGATCTGGGCGGGGAAGTTCTGGGCCAACGACGGGCGGAGCGTTCAGGCCTGTTCCGGGGTGCGAAAGTGGGGTCAGCCCGCAGCGGTTCGTTTGAACGATCGCCTGCACCTGGGGTCTTGTACCAAAGCGATGACTGCAGTGCTGGTCGCGCAAACGATCGCCCGAGGAAAGCTCTCCTGGCAATCCACGCTGGCCGATATCTTCGCGGGCCACCCCTCGTTGCCGGGGTCCGATTGGGGGCCAGTCCGCGTGATCGATTTGTTGCACCACGAGAGCGGATTGCCCGCCAACGCACCTTGGGACGCACTGGATCAAGCCCATCCGAATGATCCGATGGCGGCTCGCCGTGCAATGCTCGATTGGATCGTCCAGCAAACCAGGGCACCATCCCCCGCATTCGTCTACTCCAATGCCGGGTATGCATTGTTGGGGCATATCGTGGAAACGGTCGAGCAGGAACCCTGGGAGCGTTTGATCGCCAGACGCCTGTTCGAGCCCCTGGGTATCCAGTCGGCTGGCTTTGGTCCCGTTTCCGGCGTCGATGAGTTGGATCATCCTTGGGGGCACCATGTCTCCGAACCGTCAGGAGGTGTAATCGGTCGGGCCCTGAACATGCTGGTCGGGCGTCAGCCCGACTGGGTGCCGGTCGAAGTGGATAATCCACCCCCGTTGGGGCCTGCCGGTCGCGTCCATATGACCTTGCAGGACTGGGCCCGCTTCGTGCAACTGTTCGCCAAAACGGATGCGCCGCACCAAGAGCTGGGATTGACGGAAGCAACCTGGCGCACGTTGGTGCAAACCGAGGGAGATGGCAACTACGCCGGAGGGTGGATCGTGACGCAGCGAGAGTGGGCGGGTGGAGAAGCGTTGACGCATACCGGCAGCAACACGACCTGGTTTTGCGTCGCCTGGGTGGCCCCCCGCCGTGGCTTCAGCGTCCTGGTAGCTGCCAACGGCTTCGCACCGAGCACACCGGCAATTTGCGATCAAGTCGCGGCCAGGCTGGTCTGGGGCGAATTCGATCCAGCGTCGAAATAGATTTCGTCTCGCACGAGTGATTCTCGCTGAGCATGGTTGTTTCGTCGAATGGAAGGCCGGCAAGTTTGGGGCGTGAACCGCTCCTTCAGACGCTTGTGCAGAGTTGCACAAGGAAAGTTAGGCAACGACGGTCGTGCATTGTTTCACAAACTTTTGTGCTGGAGAGATTTGAGTTTCCTTGAAAATCCTGCCGGGAATTGTTAGGCTCGAATCTGTCGTCTGGTGGTGGCTGTCAGTTGCGCCAAGCCGAGACTTGATCACCTTGATGTGGATGGTGCGTGCTCAAAGCTGCTTTGTTCCTGGTTCGCTGAACGGAGGAAAGTTCATGAAACGCTTGCTCAACGATCGCCCCATTCTCGCACGGGAAATCATGACGCGCACGCTGGTTACACTCAGCCCCGACCTGGACGTTTTCCAGGCGATCGACATCTTGCTGAAGAAGCGGATCTCTGGTGCGCCGGTGGTCAGTGCGGACGGCAAGTTTCTGGGCATTTTCTCCGAATCGTCGTGCATGCGGTTCGTCATCAATGCGGCTTACGACAATCTGCCCGACGCCAGCATCCTGGCGTTTACCGATCCCAATCCACCAACGATTACACCGGAGACGGATTTGCTGACGATTTGCCAAACTTTCATCGATCAGGCGACGCGCCGATTGCCTGTGTTGGAGAATGGTCGGTTGGTCGGCAACATCAGTCGGCGGGACGTGATGCGCGTGATCGCCGAAATGGCCAAGGGGCGTCAGGCCGGTCACGCGGAACCGCTATACCTGTCCGCTTTGCTCGGCGGGGAAGATTCCGAAGCCTTGAAACAGAAACTCGCGCGTTAGACTGCGGCGTCACCGAACCCAGGGGCTGGCCCTGCCTCAATGACCCCAGATAGGTCGCGCGGCCTCCTGCAATGCAGTTGAAAACTCGCTGCGATCTCGGCCATCCTTCAGCTCACTATTCGAACTCTGGATTTGCTCGATCACCAAGCGGGGAGCTCCGGGCTAGGAAGTCACTCTGCTTTTTCGAAGGTGCCTTCCGATCGCTGGCAGCAACCGGCGCCCCAAGGGAACAACTGATTTCAGTTGCCGCGTTAATGGGCAATCTGTTTTAAAAGATTCTGCACGCCCTGCGATGTTCGGATCCATGATTGCAACGGCTTGTGGAAACGACCGCCAGCACTGAAAACGAGTTAATCGGCCTTGGCAGACAACCGTTCTACTCGCCAATGAAGACGCACTCCGCTAAAGAGCGTCTCACCGCTAGAGTGGGGCGATTTATTGAGCACAGGCGTCCCGCGTACGGGTGAAAACGGACAAGATTCTCTTGCAACGCTCGGGTAGGTAAAAGTCCCTGGGCGAAGCGTTTCTGAGCCAAAGGAGCCAAGATACATCCAACGCGCCGTTCGAGTTGAAATCGGCCACGCCTCGAGCAACCGCCGCCGGTTTAGCTACTCGTCTGATGCGCCCAACTCTCTGCCCACCGCATGCCGGCCACAACTGCAGAAATTCCCAAGGCTACATGCAGGCAGGTCAGAGTCAGCGACCAAGAGAGCTTGCCTGACTGCCATACCCGAACGACGTCCAAGCCGAATGAGCTGAATGTCGTCAGTCCCCCTAACAATCCCACGCGAGCGCCGACGACCCACCAACTGGTCGAAAGCGATTGTTGGAACGACCAGACGGCCAATGCGCCGATCATGCCGCACCCGATGACATTGGCCGCCAAAGTCGCGATAGGAACCCAGCCGGGACCGGCCAATGCAAACAACATCGACAATGCGTGGCGGAGCAGACTGCCCAACATGCCTCCCAATGCCACCGCGAACCATTCCAGGATCATTATGTCCCCCTTTCCCAGGGCGTGGATCATACATGCGACGCGACCATCTGCAGTCCGCGGGATACAACAACTTGATACGCCCGCAGGCGTGGGAACGCTGATTGGTCTCGCCCGTCGGTACTGCACCGTTTTACAAGTTGCCTGGCGGATGCTAAAAATCATAATGGCTGGATCGACGTGGTCCCAGGAGCGCGGTGGTTTGCAGATTGACGGTTGTATCGACTGAAACCGCGGCCTGGCCACCAAGGGCGCTCGTTCACCCTCTAGCGATTACTTAACGGAAAAGATTTGTCGCTACACGGTGGTGAAATCACCGCGAGAGAATCCATGCCGGGTGCCTGGCTGGGTGAACCGGTACGGCTCTTGGGCCAACCGGCGGGGAATCCGGTCATTTCGTATCCCCAAATTGGGGTGAGCGAGTACACTGATAGAATCTGAAAACGGGACCGAAGGGATCTGTGTTGGATCGTTTCGGTTCGTATGGTCGTCTTGAATCAGGAGAGAATCCCATGGCATCTGCCGACACCGGACGTTCCACCCAAGTCATGACAGGCGCTGACATCGTGGTTCAGTCCCTCGTGGCTCATGGTGTGGAAGTGGTGTTTGCCTACCCGGGCGGTGCCAGCATGCCGATGCACCAATCGTTGACCAAAGTCCGCGATCGCTTGCGCACCATTCTGCCGCGCCACGAGCAGGGGGGCGGTTTTGCAGCCCAAGGGGTTGCCCGCAGCACGGGAAAACCCGGCGTAGTGATGGCCACCAGTGGTCCGGGGGCGACCAATCTGGTCACCGCCATAGCGGATGCGAAACTCGACAGCATTCCACTGATTGCGATCACCGGCCAGTGCCAGAATGGCGAGTGCGGCCAGATCATGCCGAAGATGGAGGGGTGCAGCCAGTCATCGCG
>RFIQ01000547.1 GCA_003695565.1 Planctomycetota bacterium
CACGGGGCGGCGGCTTGATGATGTTGGGCGGCGTGGATTCCTTTCAGGCGGGGGGGTATGACGACACGCCGCTGGAGGACGTCCTGCCCGTCTACCTGCGGACCAGACGCCAGGAAAAATCGGCCGCCGCGCGGTACCGATTGACTCGGGAGGGCAAACTGGAACCGTGGCTGCGTTTGCGCCCCAACGAGTCCGAGGAGAATCAACGTGTGCAGCACATGCCCGACTTCTTCACCTGGAATGTGGTTTCCGAAATCAAACCCGGGGCCAGCGAGTTGGCCAGTTTGGAATCGCCGGATGGCCAACAACCGGGACTCGTAACGCACCGATTTGGAAAAGGCCGAGGCGTGGCATTGATGGTCGGAGATTTCTGGCGCTGGAGCATGCGGCGACAAGATCCACAGACCGACGACCTGGCCCAGAGTTGGCGGCAGATCGCGCGCTGGTTGACCACCGATGTTCCGCGCCGCGTCGAGATCGATGTGGAGCCCCCGGCCGACCCGCTTGCCCCCTTCCACCTGATGATTACCGTTCGCGATCCGGCCTTTCTGCCGCTGGATAACGCCCGGGTCGAGCTAACGGTGTCCGAGCCCGACGGTGGGGAGATCACTGCGACCGCGGCGCCGCACCCTCGCCAGCCCGGTGTTTACACCCTGGACTACTGGTGCCGAGAGGATGGCGGTTACCGTTGCCGGGTCGATGTAGTATTGCCGGACGGGCAAACGCTTGATCCGGTCGAATCGGGTTGGACCGCCCAGCCCAGTGCTCGGGAGTTCGCCAGGGTCGTGCCGGACTTGGAACAGTTGTCCAGCCTGGCGAAAGCCAGCGGAGGCCAGATGGTGGCCCCCGATGAACTGGACCGTTTTGTTGCCCAGTTGCCAACGCGCAAAGTCCCCGTGACCGAGACACGCGTTGAACCCTTGTGGCATCGTCCCTGGTTGTTGCTCATTGCGCTGGGGTGTTTGTGCGCAGAATGGGGACTGAGACGATGGAAGGGCATGCCATGACCTGGACCACCCCTGGCCCTGCGCCCGCCCCTGGCCGTTGGACGTATCCCCGTGGTCGCAACCAAATCGCGACGGGTGTTTTCGTTGCAATTGTGCTGCTGTTTGGCGGATTCGGTCTCGCGCCCACCTCGTGGGCTCAGGATGCGGATCCCGAGCGAACTTCGCTCCGCGATGCTTCCGGCGATCCCGTTACGTTGATCGTCGTGGTGGGGGCAGGCGGCGCGGTGGAATATGAAGATGCGTTTCGACGTGCCGCGGATGCATGGGAACAATTGGGCCAACGGCGAGGCTGGCACGTGGTACGAATCGAGCGCGGCCAGGGCGCCGGTCCCTCTGTCGTGGCAGCAGACGATGCCTTACCAATCGATTTGCCGAGGAGCGCGCAGGATTCACTTACGCCGAAGGAACAGTTGCAGCAGGCCATCGCCTCAGCATCGAATGGCGATGAAACCTGGTTGGTCTTGATCGGTCACGGGACGTTTGCTCGGAATGTCGCTAAGTTCAACCTGGTCGGCCCCGACCTGTCCGCAAAGGAATTGAGCCAGTGGGTGGAGGAGCTGGCTGGGGGCCTGGTGTTCATCAATTGTTCCTCTGCGTCGGGGGCGTTCCTCCCCGAGATTTCGGCTCCCAACCGCATCATCGTCACCGCAACGCGGTCCGGCAGCGAATACAACTACGCTCGCTTTGGCATTTTTCTAGCCCAGACGCTCAGCAACATCTCCGCCGATCTCGACCACGACGGAGACGTTTCCTTGCTGGAGGCGTTTCTAGCGGCCAGTCGCCAGACCGAGCGGTTTTATGCCGAGCAAGCCCGGTTGGCTACCGAGCACGCCATGCTGGACGACAACGGAGATCGGGTTGGCACGACCGCAGACTTCTATCGTGGCATGCGGGTGGTGAAGAAGCCTGCCGCAGGGCAAGCCATCGACGGCGCGTCCGCCTCCCGCGTCGTATTGTTCCATGGACCGCAGGGCATCGTTTTCTCGCCCGAACTAGAGCGCGAGAGAAACCGCATCGAGTTGCAGTTGGATGCGCTGCGCAACCGCAAGGCATCCATGCGGGAGGACGAGTACTGGGACGCACTCGAAGCGATCCTGTTGGAATTGGCCGCATTGTACGATCGAGCCGAGCAGCAGCAGGCTGTCCCACCCGAGCCGCTTGACCTACCGCAAGTACCGGAGACACCTGCGAACTCGGCGAACGGCGGCGCCACGTCCCCTACTGCTCCCTCACGCGGCGAGTAATTGTTCACGAGGGTGAGAGGAGGCATGAGTTCGCTCAGTCGACGCCTGGCTCCGGTCGGCCGCGATCAGCCACGCAGAATTTCGTCGCGTCGATCGATGCGTTCCATGAGCAAGTCGACAACCTCACGGAATTCGGAAATCTGATCTTCCGTGGGCGATTCCATTCCCGCGGCCAACTTATCCAGTTGGTCGACCAGGCTGACCAGGCTCTCATCGTGCCGGGCAATCTGGTCGAGCAGTTCCGCGTTCACCTCGCGCTGATCGAACCAGGAGGCGTATCCGGCGACGGCCGCCCTTAAACGGTTTTGGGCGCGCTCGACCTCCGTCCGCAGGCTTTCCAGGCGATGGGGCAGCTCGATGTCCCCGCGCTGGGCGGCGGCGGCCATCACGCGGGTCAATCGGTTGCCCACATCTCCCAGTCGTTTGGCCAGGAACGCCCGCGTCGCCGCATCGTCGTCCCGCCGCGATTGTTGTTCCCGATACGCCCCGTATCCGGGAATCGCGCTGAGTAACCCTTGCAACCAGTTGTCGTCCGAAGCCGCCATCGTTGGTCTTTCTTGTCGAGGAACGAGTGCCAATCCATTGGTCCGGGAGAAAACTACTGTGGAACAACCAGGCTTTTCCAAGCGGGATCAGGACGGCCGGCCCGCGCCGGCAACTGAAATTCCCCGATCGCCCAGGACCGGAAAAAGGCAGGCACACTGGGCAGCAGCATGGGATGGGCGAGCAGCTCGGCGCCCGTCATCCACATCCATTCGGCTACTTCCGCAGGGTTCGCCTGGGGGTGCGAATCGGGGGCTCGGTCGGCCAGCACCCATTCTAGCTGAGTGCCCCACTGGGTGCAGCTCTTCCAAATCTTCTCGACCGGCGTGATGTCGAGCGTCAGCTCTTCCCGCAGTTCCCGCACGATCGCCTGTTCGGGCGACTCGCCATGTTCAATCGATCCCCCAGCGAAGCACAACAGATTCGGAGCCCGCACGTGCGGACTCCGCCGGATGACTAGGAATCGACCCTCTTCCACGATCACGCCGACAACTCCCCGCCGGGGCTTGCTGCCTTGCCGCGCCAATTGTTCGACCAACGATGGACTCATCCGCCATTCCTTTCCGTGGAAGGGCCTGCTTCTACCGGTGGTTGCACGACGGGAAAGGGAAGGGGCTGACCGCGCATGCCAGCCAGCAGGTTGGCAGCCGCTCGTTCGGCCATCGCGTTGCGGGCTTTGTCGGTCGCGCTGCCGATGTGTGGCAAGATCAAGCAATTGTCCAGTTGGTAGAGCGGATGGTCCGGCGGTAAGGGCTCGGGAGTGGTGACATCGAGTCCCGCGCCAAAAATCTGGCCCTGGCGAAGCGCTTCGTAAAGGGCATCCTGATCCACGATTTCTCCCCGTGCGGTGTTGATTAAGATGCTGTGCCGCTGCATGCGACGGAGTTGTTCCCGGCCGATCAAATGCCGTGTAGATCCGTCCAGCGGAACGTGCAGGCTGACGAAATCGCTCTGCTCCAGCAGGGTCTCCAGCGGGACATGGCGCGCATTGAACCGGGCGTCGACCTCCGGTTTCGGTTGACGCGAGGTGTACAGAATGCGCGTGCCCCATCCCCCGTGCATTCGTTGGGCCGTCGCAGCTCCGATCCGCCCCATGCCGACGATCCCTAACGTACGGTCTTGCAAGTCGATGCCCAACCACCCCAACGGTTCCCACGTTTTCCAACGCCCCTGGCGTGCATCAGCGGCGGCCTGGGGCAACCGCCTGGCCACCGCTAATAGCAAGGCGATGGCGATGTCGGCAGTTGCGTCGGTCAGTACGTCCGGAGTGTTGCCGACCGCGATTCCCCGTCGTCGGGCCTCCTCGATGTCGATGTTGTTGTAACCGACTGCGAAATTGCTGATGACTTTCAACTGCGGCCCCGCCGCGTCCATCACTTCCGCATCGATTCGATCGCTGAGCAAGCTTAGGATCCCGGTGCACCGGGCAACTCCCGCCAGTAGTTCGTCACGCGTGGGGGGCAATTCACCCTGGTGTTGGCGAATTTCGCACTCGCCCGACAGCATGCGGACCGCAACATCCGGTAAACGCCGCGCTACGTAAACGATCGGTTTAGCCATGTTTCAGATTCTGCAGTGGTTTCCAAGGAGTCAACAGGCAGGGGGCACGGGGGCAGAGCCGTTCCAGAACCGTCCTCGGCACTCCGACCTCTTCCGCGGCTGGCAAAAGGCGCGTCTCGGCGAGGGTCTAAATATAAAACATCTGGCCGGCCGATTGGCTGCGTTCCACAAGTTGGGCCAGCGTGCGCGATTCGAGCAAGGCCCGCTGTTGCGCTGCCAACTCGCACCATACCTCCTGCGCGGCGGCCGCCAAGGGATCCGATGCGGAGGGGGCGGCGGGCTGGTTGTCGGCCGGGCAAATCGCCTCGACGACATCCAGCAAGGTAATCGAGGCCGGGGAGCGTGCCAGACAGAACCCACCTTGCGCGCCGCGGACGCCGTGGATCAACCCCGCAGCACGAAGCTGTTGGAGAATCTGTATCAGGAACTGGGTCGGAATACCGTGCTGCTCGGCGATAGCTTTGGCGCCGATCCGCTGGCCGCTGCCATGGACTTTGGCCATCGCCAACAAGGCCAGCGTGGCATAGTGGACTTTTACAGGCAGTTGCATGTTGTTCCAGCCGTGCGTCAGGGCGGATCCGAGGATGATTAGTCGGCGGAATGCAATCCGCACTCCGTCTTGTTGAAACCGCTCCACCGTCCAGCCCGCTCGTCCTCGCCGGGCAATACGCTACGCGTGCAAGGCCAGCAACCGACGCTGGGATATCCTCGATCGTGCAAAGGATTGTACGGAATGTTCTCCTCCACGATCATGGCCCACACCTGCTTCTTGGTCCAATTGGCCAGGGGACTGACTTTGACCAGGCCAAATTTCTTGTCCCAACCCACGATGGGCGCTTTGGCCCGATCCGGGCTCTGGTCCCGGCGAATGGCGCTGGCCCAGGCATCGTAATCCGAGGCGGCGCGCTGCAACACCGCCAACTTACGGTCCCGGCAGCAACGATTCGGATCGACCTTGTATACCGGCCCGCCATGAACCCGCTCGTATTCCTCCACACTCAGCTCCGGTCGCTTCAACTCAACCTCGATACCGTACCGCCGCTTGACTTCCTCGCGGAGCTCCAGCGTTTCGGGGAATTGATATCCGGTATCCAGATTGAAAATCGGTGTGTCGGGAGCAATTTCTGCCAGCATGTGAATCAGGGTCATCCCCTCTGGTCCAAACGCAGTCGCCATGGCAAACCGGGGGGCAAATCGATCGACCGCCCAACGCAGGATTTCTTGAGGCGTGGCCGTTTCCAGTCGTTGGCTCTCGCGTTCCAATTCTGCCAGCAGCTCAGGGGCCGGTTGGCGATCTCCAGCCTGAGGCCGCGCTGCTTCGGCAGGCTGGTCCGGGTATACGACCTTCAGCTCGCGTAGCTGTACATGTTGCATGGCTTGTCGATCCAATCGTTTGGCGGGGCAGCCCATGGTGCAAGATCACTCCCAGAGACAAAGTGTACATTATTGACCCACTTAGTCAACATTGGGTTCGCTGCCGTTTTTATCGGCACGCTCGCGACCATCGCTTAACTCGGACTGAAATAACCACTCCTTCTGAGGGGATGGCCTTGCTTGCAGTTTTCGACCATCCTCGAACTCGACCGATGAAATGCCCACCAAGGCCCACGGCGCGATGGCGAAATTACCTCGGACTTGCTGTCGGCTCGGCCAGCGCGTCGCCCCATAGCCCCTAATTAGTGGGTCCCGTTTGGGATGGGAGATTAGGATGACAGTGGGGGCTGGAAGGGGAAGTCAAACTGGAAATCGTTTTATTTTTCATTTCCTTTCGTGTTAACGTTCGCCGAGTTTGCGGCATTTCTTTATATGACTGACTCCCCACCCAACTCCGACGCCGAATTCGTGCAACTGCTGACGGCGATGCAGATGCCGTTGGCGATGTACGTGAGGTCGCTGTTGCCGGGAGACCCTGCTGCGGCGGATGTGACGCAACAGGCGAACGCTCGGATCTGGGAGAAACGTGGGGAATTTGAACTGGGAACGAATTTTCGTGCATGGGCGTTCAGCATCGCCCGGCACGAAGTGTTGAATTATCGCAAGCAGCAAGCGCGCGATCGCCGGTTGAGTTTCAGCGAGGAATTGGAACAGTTGATGACGGTCGAGTTGTCCAGGCGCAACGACGATTGGAACCAGCGGTTGGAAGCCTTGGAGCAGTGTTTGCAACGCCTGCGTCCCCAGCAGCGTCAGTTGTTGATGGCTCGGTACACCAATCGCGGTTCATTGACCGAACACGCGAAGCGTTTGGGACGAAGCGCAGATGGCTTGCGAGTCACGTTGCATCGCTTGCGGAATAAACTGTTGGAGTGCATCGAGCGCAAGCTCAAGCAAGGGGAAATCGCGTAATGCAGCGGGCTGAGTTGGAAAAATGGATCGACGCTGCGTTGGATGGCAGCATCAGCGAAGCCGATTTTGTGCGGCTGGAGGCTGAATTGCTGGTTTCCTCGCGCGCTCGCCAGGAGTACTATCGGCGGGCTCAGTTAACGGTGTTGCTGGAGGAAACGGCAATCGAGAGGGTTGCTCCGTCAACCGCAAGTCAATCGCGGTGGAATCGAGGGAAACTCCGCCAGGCTGCGTGGTGGGTGGCTGCGGCCGCGGTCTTGTTGGGTTTAATCGGTGTAAGCCAGATGATCCCGCCACCGACGGCCCCGGCCGATCGGCAGGCGGCGAGGTTGGGCGCTTCCAACGGCGACCCGGCCGTGCCTTCGGCGCGGCGACGGGCGGCGGACGGAGATGCGGCAGAGACCGCGGTGACTGGGTACGGTGTGTTGGCGCACCAGGTCGGCGCTGTGTGGCGGGGAGATGTTCGCCTGACCGATGGCAGCCTGATTCCGGTGCGTCCCTTGCAGTTGGAACGCGGGCTGGCCCAAATCGACTTATTCAGCGGCGTGTCGCTGGTTGTGGAGGGGGCCGCTGAATTTGCCGTCCTTACCCTGCGGACGGATTGTTCAGCCGTTGTGGTTTCTTCCTCAGGTGTGTGCC
>RFIQ01000548.1 GCA_003695565.1 Planctomycetota bacterium
TGCGATGACGGCATGCCAAGAGGTGTCATTCTAACGAATCGAGGGGCGGCAGTCGAGCATTGAAGCGGGCGTTGGAAGTGCCGGAGGTGCTTGGGATGGATGCAAACACGCGAAGATGTGGACAGGATGGGATGTTGAAGCGCGGCGGTAGCGGGCTCGCTCAGAGGCGAATTGAATCGAAAGGCGTCGGGTGTCAAGAAGTTTCGCAGTTGCGTGTTTTCGGCCATGCGTTGGATGATCGAACTCATTCGTTTCCGGTAAGGCGTCATGGTGGTGTTCCTGTGGTTGAAAGGAAGGTCGATCCCAGCGATCGGTCGACAATCAAGGCTGCCTCACCCACGACCATCGCGCAAGCTCAAACCGCAGCGAAGCGATAGAAAAAGCAACAGAGAGCCAGTCCGATCCAAGCAGCGCGGACAATCCAGAAAGCGCCAAGAACCATCACAGCGCTGACAACCGCTACAGCGCGGAAACCGGAACGCAAGCAAGAAGACGCGTCACCAAGAAACGCCAGCCGCCAACCCGCGAAGCGGCATAGTAGGTCCCGGATATAACTGTCGCCTCACGCCGTAGCCTGACACGCTGAGTCGGGCAGCGGAGGACCCGACTCGAAGAGTCAGGCTACAGACTGGACGGTTATTTCAAGGGCGGTCCTTGGTTCAGCGGGGGTGCTTACTGGCGTCCTTCCGGGGACGGCGATGGGCGGTTTGTTTGTTCCAACGCAGCAATGATGCGCTCGACGTCGTAAACGCAACCGCCCCACGTGCCGCCTCCGACTTGTTGCAGGGCGGCCCACAACCGCGTGTCAGCGGGCAATCGAGGATCGGGAGCCAGGTCCGGGTGCGGAGCTCGGGTGGCCAGCCGTTCCTGTGCGTCTTCGCCCACCAGGTTGACCGATCCGGTCAAGTTTTCCCGGTCGATGATGACCTCGATGTGGTCGCCATCTCGCACGCGTCCGATGGGGCCACCCGCCAAGGCTTCCGGGCCGACATGTCCGATGCAGGCACCCGTGCTGACGCCGGAGAAGCGGGCGTCGGTGACGATCGTGACGTGTTTGCCCCAAGGGATGTACTTCAACGCTGAGGTGAGCTGATACGTTTCTTCCATTCCGGTTCCCAGGGGGCCACAACCGGCCAGGACCAACACGTCTCCGGCGACGACCTGCCGATCTCCCTGTCCTTTGATCGCGGCGATGGCTTGTTTCTCAGACGTAAACACTTTGGCAGGACCGGTGTGACGAAAGACGCCATCGGAGTCGACCACGCTGGGATCGATGGCGGTGGCTTTGATCACGGCACCGTCCGGACACAAGTTGCCGCGAGGAAAGACCACGGTGCTGGTCATCCCCGAACGTCGCGCGACCGCAGGGGGCAGGATCACGCCATCGGGATCGACTCCGTCGCGATCGAACAACAGTTGACGCAATGCGGCGCGCCGAGGAGAACTGGACCAGGTGTCCAGTATCTCGTTCCAGGTGCGACCAGTGACGGTTCGGCACTCGCCGTCGATCGCGTCCATCTCCCGCAGGTGGAGCATGATTTCGGGGACGCCCCCAGCCAGGTAGACGCGGACGGTGGGGTGATTGACCGGGCCATTGGGCAGCACGTCTACAAATCGTTGCACCTGACGGTTAATCTCGATCCAATCATCGATCGTCGGCCGCGGCAGGCCTGCTGCGTGCGCGATCGCCGGGATGTGCAGCAGCAGATTCGTCGATCCACCGCACGCCGCATGCACGGCGATCGCATTGCGGATTGAGGACGGGGTGAGGATGGTATCCAGGTTGACTGCATTGCGAGCCATATGCATCAACGTCTCGGCCGAATGCCGCGCCATGTCCAGCCACAGGCTGCTGCCGCTGGGGGCTAACGCGGCATGGGGGATCGTCAATCCCATGGCTTCGGCCACGACTTGGGTGGTAGCCGCCGTGCCGAGGAATTGGCATCCACCGCCGGGGCTTCCACAGGCCCGGCATCCCGCCACCGCGGCTTCCTCGAGCGTGATTTCTCCGTGCGCGTAGCGGGCACCGATCGTCTGCACTTTGGCCGTGTCTTCCCCATCGGCGGGCGGCAGGGTTACTCCTCCGGGTACGACGATTCCCGGCAGGTGTTTCGAGCCGGCCAGCGCCATCAGGGCGGCCGGCAGCCCCTTGTCGCATGTTGCCACAGCCATTACGCCCGACGCGGTGGGGAGCGACCGAATCAAGCGGCGCATCACCATGGCGGCATCGTTGCGATAGGGCAACGAGTCGAACATTCCCGTGGTCCCCTGAGATCGGCCGTCGCAGGGGTCGCTGCAATAGCCTGCGTAAGGAATGCCGCCCGCCTGGGTGATCGTTTCGGCCGCCGCGCGGACTTGCAACCCCACTTCCCAGTGACCGGTGTGGTAGCCCAGGGCGATGGGGCGACCATCCTCGGCCCGCATGCCACCCATCGTGCTGAGGATCAGGAACTGCGGGCCCGCCATGCGTTGAGGATCCCAACCCATCCCGGCATTCTGCGTCAAACCGAACAGATCGCCGCTGGGCCAATGACGCAACATCTCATCGGTCAAATCCAATCGCCCTGCAGTGGGCTGGCCCCGGGTTTGCAGCCCAGCGGCCTGGGCGGCATCCAACTCGAACCACGATTCCAGGCTTTTCATCGCAATGCACAAATGAAAGAAGGGATTCGGCGAAGACGACTACTGGCGAGCAACAAAAAACCGGCTTGGCAAGTCCGCCAAACCGGTTTGGAAACGCAAGGGAACACTCAGTCCAGCGGTCATCGGCTGCGGGCGAGCAGGAGACCGCAATCGGCTTACTCGTCCCCGGCTACCGAAGCCTGGGCACCAACCTCCAAGGCGAACAACTGGTTTCGGTTGGCGATAAACAACGTATTGTTTGCCGCCACGGGAGTGGTGTAGACGGCACTGCCCATATTGATCTCGCCGATCATCTCCTGCTCCTTGGAAACCTTGAAGATCGCGATGTCTCCATCTTCGTCCGAGATGTAAACGCGATCACCGACGATCAAGGGAGATGCCCAAGAGGCCGCGAACATGTCGTAGGTCCAGTGCGCTTTGCCCGTCTTGGCATCCAGGCAATGGAACACACCACTGAAGTCTGCGATGAACAGCAGATCGTCCTTGATGGCCACGGTGCCGCAGGATCGGTGCATGGTGGTCTCGAACTCGTCGGGGTTGTTGCCGACGTAGTGCCAAACGGCTGCCGAGTTGGGATTGTCCCGCTGGAAATCCCCTTTCTCAGGTTCGCACGCCTTGAGACGCTTGTGGGGGATGGGTTTGCTGGGATCGGCCGCGTTGTACACCAGGGTGGGGCTGACGTCGCCGCGTTTGGTCGGATCGATGCACCACAGGTGTCCATCGCCTTCCCCGTGTTCCGGGTCTTCGCCCACGGCGACATAGACCAGGCCGTCGTAAATCACCGGAGTGGCGATGATGTGGTTGCGAGTGGCCGAGCCTCCCAGCACGTACACCGACTCTTTGGGGTTGCAGTCGAATTTCCACAACAGTTTCGATTTGCCGTTTTCGCCACGGGCATCGAAGCCGTACAGCCAACCGTCGCCGCCACCGAAAATGACTTGGGGGACTCCACCGAGCACGTCGTAGGCGGGGGACGACCACTGGCCGTGCAGAATGTTCTTGCCCGGCGAATTGTCGGTCCACAAAACTTCCCCCGTCTCGCGGTTCATGCAAATGAACGACGGAGCGGAGTCAGCCGGAATGTTGATGTGTCCCTCGTCGACTCCGTTGGAGGTGTTGACGAACAACAGATTGCCGGCGCAGGTCACCGAGCAACTGCACATGTTGTGCTGGGACACGCCCAGCTCCCGCATCATGTTGAAACTCCACACCACATCGGCTTCGTCCTTGTTCTCGTTGGGTTCGTTTTTCACTCCGTCGTTCTCGCCGTCGTAGAAACCCTCGGTGTCCAGGCAATTGACTTCGCCTCGGTTGGAGACGTACCACAGTCGGTCTCCGTCGACCAGCGGCGCCGCACAGACGCCTTGTTGGGGCCAATCGTGAACGCGGCCGGTGGGGAGTTTTTCGTTGGAGTGTTGCCACAGGAACTTGCCGGTCTTTTCGTCGAAACAGGCCAGGACTCCCAGATCGACTTCCGGCGGATATCGTTTGACATATCCGGCGCCGTTGTTGGTGCCGACATAGACATGCCCGTTGGCAACCACCGGGTTGCCATAAGTCTCCGATCCCAAGGCCGCTACCCAGCGAACGTTCATCCCGCTGTCCACATCCCATTCGATGGGCACGCCGACTTGATCGGATACGCTGTTGCGCAGCGATGTGCCTCCCCATTGCGGCCAGTCATTGGGACCGACGTTCATCTGGGCAATCAATTGTTTGATCCGTGCGACGGTGTCTTCCGCCATTACGGTGGGCGCCAGGATGCACACCGCACCGACAGTCATCAACAGGCGTTTCAGCAACATATGGAGGTCCTTTTTCGTACGATTAGTTGTTGTAGTAGACTTTCACATTGTCGATGTAGAATTCGGCGTCGGTGGACTTGCCGAACATTCCCGGGCTGCCCTGGGTATTCGGTTTGGCGTCCGCTGCCTCGATGATCCACTCTTCCGGCTCGGCTTCGCCCCGCTTCCATACTTTACCTCGCAACCAGGCCTTGCCATCGCGATTTTCGCTTTGGAATTTCATGCGGTACCAGGTGTTGGCTTCCCACTCGAAGGGAATGGTCTTGGCAAACCGCAATTCCAGCCGAGGCGTCCAAGAGCGAATTTGTAGTTGCCCCTTGCCCATCAAGTCCAAGGTGTACCGCTGGTTGATCAACCCCATGTCGGCCCGTTTGCCGTTGTCGGGGTTTTCCGTCGAGTACAGATCGGCTTCGATCGTGTAGTCGTGCAGGGTTGTCCAGCCCATCCAACTCTGGCTGCGCGTGCCGAGGGGAATGGTGCTGATCTTCACCAATATGTTCTCACCGTTGAATTCCTTGGGTTGGTGCCGGTAGGCTGCACCGATCCAGGTGATGGGAACCTGTTTGTCTTCGAAATCGAAACTCCAGGGAAGATCCGGGATGACGCGGGCCCGCGCCGTGCTGGTCGCATCACCCACCTGGGCAGTGATGTAGACGGCCCGGTGTTCGGGCCCCTCGGGGGCTGTGTAAGTGCCGTCGGGCGCGACCTTCCCGCCCCCTTCCACGCTGAACTGCGCGTCATCGGCTACTTTGAGGAATTGCCCCAAGCGATTGTAGGCCCGCACCTGATAGGGTGTCGATTGCCCCGGCCACAGCATGGCTTCCACGGGGGCGACCTGGATATGGGCGATCTGTTGATCCTGCTCCACGGGGGGCTCCATGGTTTCTGGGCCCGGCGGAAGAGGATCGGAGACCGGAACCGCATCCGCCTTGCCGATGCAGAACATCTTGGTGGTGGTGGTAACGTAGATCCTGCCTCGATAGATGATGGGGGCCGCCAGAATCTCCTCGCGATTGAGGCGGATGCGAGCCAACTCCTTGACGCCGTCTGCGGTCGGCTCAAAAACCCAGTACATACCGGTCGATTCGGTGATATAGATCTTGCCGTCCCCGTAGATCACCGAACCGGGGCGACGCCCGACCTTCTTGGAGAACAGGATCTTGCCGGTCGCCGTATCGACCACCAGCAATTTTCCGTACAGATCGACGATGTACAGGCGGCCGTCGACGACCACTGGCCCGCCACCACCGATCTCTTCGCCGTCGATCTTCCACAGCAGTTTTTCTTCTGGGATCTCGCCACGCGCCCGGCCATCGAACGCGAACAAGCCGCCTCGCACGCGGGTATTGGCCGCGCTTTGTTCATGAAACCCGCCATACACGATGTTGTCGACCACGGTGGGCGAGGTGAAAATGCCGCGAAGTGAAGCATGGTACGACCAAATGGGTTTGCCGGTGCGTGGTTGCAAGGCGTGGATCTTGCCATCGCCAGCACCGACGACCAATGCCATTTCGCCGTTGAAATTGGTCAAGAATGGTGTGCTGTACGTGGTATCCTTGGGCTTGGGCGTCGTACTGGTCAACCAGACCGGGGCGCCGGTTCGTTTGTCCACGGCCAGGAAGCGGTGAGCCGGTACCGCATTTTCACCCCATTGCGTCGAGACGCCCGAGACGATGACCAGGTCCTCGAATACGATCGGGAAGTTGGTGCGGCCGCCATAAGTGCTGAGCATGCCGTATTCTTCGCTCAGCGGAATGCTCCATTTAACCCGGCCGGTCTTCCCGTCATGGCAGGAGAATTCGCACCCCAAACCCAACCAGAAAATGTCTCCCGTGGCGGGGTCAGCAACCGGGCTGGACCACCCCACGCGTTCGGCCGGAGCGTCGGTCAGGAAGATGTTGCGGGAATATTCCCACACCTTTTCGCCCGTGTCGGCGTCCACGCACACCAGGCGTTCGCCTTCCTCGGTCGTCTCTGGTTTGTATCGGGCAGCAAAGTACAAATGTCCCTGGAAGCCAATCGGCGTGCATCGCGTGCCGTAATCCTCGTCCACCCACACCAGATTCTCGCCACTGGGCGACCATTCCACTGGTAGATTTTTCTCCCGTGAGATTCCATTGCCTTCGGGCCCGCGCCACTGATACCAATCCGCGGGATCGGCTGCGGTCGCTGCCTCAGGAGGCGTGGCAATCCATCCAGCCGCACACGATAGCACGGCGATCCATCCGATGCTGGCCAGCCACCGGCGGTGGAGCGACCTGCAGGCCTGGTTCATTTGGCTCATCTCGTTGTTCCTCTTTACTGGTCGAAAGTTGTCGGTGGAAAGATCGGGCAACCGCACACCGCAGGGCGGCCACGGTTGGTGATCGATTCGATGGCGTTCCGCGGATGCTCCTCGAGCGTGCTGGACGGTGCGGGTGGTATTCGCGGATCGGTGCTGCCAGGCCGCGGCCGATACCCATTGCCAGGGCGTGGGGCGATCGATCCCGGAAGACCTTTCTAGTATCTCGCTTGAGGGTCAGTTTATCCAGTGGCAGGGAAAGGAGTCGGGTGCTGGACGATTCCCCACCCCGCTACCTTCGTTCGGGTTTTCCAAGGAACCAGCCCCGCCATCGCGCCAGCGAATGCTCGGCACGCGCCGAAGCTCTTCCTACGACCGCCGCGACGAGCAGCCGACCGAGGGTTCACCGCGGCCTGTGCGAAGGGCTGGCGGTACGACCGGGTTAAGTCTCCAGGTGGGATGCGAAA
>RFIQ01000008.1 GCA_003695565.1 Planctomycetota bacterium
CCCTTGGCGCGGCGCCCAGGTATCTCCTCAGACCAAGCAGCCCCCCGGACCGATTGGAAGCATATTACGCCTTTTCGCAGCCGGCTCGGGCTGATAATCTATGCTGTTTCGCACCGGACGAGATTTTCCCGGCCGCGGCCAGCTAAATGGCTGCCGGGACGGGACCTCCGGCTCGATTGGCCCCGTGGCTGACGACGACCGATCCAGATTTACCAGACCAGGAGTTTTCGGATGACGAAACCGCACCGCAAGTTGAAGAAGGCCAACCACGGCTCCCGCCCCGCCAATGCCAAAGCGCGCAAGGCGAAGCGTCGCAAGGTACGCACCTAGGCGTTCGGACGTTCCTGGCGAACACCGAATTTCATTCCCCTCGAATTGCGCCAACGGTGGCTGATTGGAACCGCGGGGTAGTGCTGCGGTATGCCATCGGCAGGCTCTGTTGGGCCAAGTAGATGGAGAACGAAGGTTTTGGCTGCACGCGAACTAATTTTGGACCCGGCGTCTTTGGATTTGACGAACATCATCGCCGACCAAGAGGAGATTCGAAAATACAATCCGCAGCGCTTCGAGATGGAGCAGTTGACGGCCATTGTCTATGAGGATCTCCAGCGCCATGTGTGCGCAGGGTACAAAGATGTTACGCACGAAGAATTCTGGGTGCGGGGACACATGCCCAACATGCCCCTGATGCCGGGGGTGATGATGCTGGAGGCAGCAGCCCAGATGTGCAGCTATTTCTCCCAAAAATACGATCTGTTGGGTGCCAAGATGGTCGGATTCGGCGGCTTGGAAGACGTCCGTTTCCGCGATCCCGTGATTCCAGGCGATCGGTTGGTGTTGATGTGCCAGATGACCAAACTGCGCCGCGGTCGCATCGTGGTGACGAAGTTCCAGGGGTTTGTGCGAAACGCTTTGGCCGTGGAAGGAATTCTCAAGGGCATCCCGATCCCCGTCGAAGTCGTGGCGGAACAATTGGCCAAGTCGAGCGGATCCGGCGAGTAACCCGGCAGCAGTTGGATTCGTGCCAATCGGCCGGGCCATCTACTTCCCTTCAGTTAGGTAAACGATCATGAAGTACTTCCGTCCTCCGATGGCGACGGCTGGTTTGACCGGTTTTTCCATCGCAGTAATCGGGGGGCGAGCCGTTGCCCACCCGGGGCACGCGGTGGAGGTGCTCCCAGCAACGAACCCTGCGCATTGGATTGCGCAGCCCGAGCACGGTGTTTACTGGGTTATGGTCGTTGTCGGGGCCGCGGTGCTGGCCCGGCTGATTCGCTACGGCTTGCGGCGGGTCGACCAGGGCGCGCCCTAGCCGGGATTATTCGTGAACGCCTCGTTGAGTGTTGCGACTTGCTAACTGAAGAGCAGCAAGCCGGGGCTAGCGCCCTGCGGCTGATGAATAATCCGGTTGAGCGCGGTCGAGGCTGGCAAGGCATGGACACAACCCGAAAATTGGTGATCATCGTTGCCAACCCCGCATCGGGGACTCAAGACCGCAGTGCCGAGCTGCAGCGTTTGCAAGCTGCGATTGAGGCCAGCGGCCTGCGGGTGGAATTGTTCGATGCCTTGGATCTCGCGCGACAATCGATTGCGCAGGCTACCAACACCGGAGATTTGCGCGCCGTCGTGGCCGCTGGGGGAGATGGCACGATCTGCTCGGTAGCCAGCATGACGCCGGCAGATATTCCTTTGCAGATCTTCCCCATGGGGACCGAGAACCTTTTGGCCAAGTACCTGGGCGTGTCCCGCGATATCGATGCGGTCTGCGCATCGTTGCATCGAGGCCGCCGTGTTCCCATGGACGCGGGACGCGTCGACGGCAAACTGTTCCTGGTGGTGGCGACCTGTGGCTTCGACGCCGAAGTCGTGTGGCAGATGGAACGGATTCGGCGGGGACACATCAGCCGCTGGACATATACCGCGCCCATCCTGCGGTCGATGTGGCGCTATCGCTTTCCCCGCATCGCGGTGCGGACGACCAGCACCGCGGGGGAACTGGAATGGACTGCGGCGTGGGTGTTCGTCTTCAACGTGCCACGCTATGCGGCGGGTTTGCCGATCTGTCGGCAAGCGGACCCCGCAGACGGTTGGCTCGATGTGTGCACGTTCGACCGTGGCGGTGTTTTCTGGGGATTCTGGTATCTGATACGTTTATGGATGGGCAACCACCACCGCTCGCGGGGATTTCGCCATGTGCGTGCTCGGCATCTGGAATTGTTTCTGCCGCACGGTGAGGGCCGTGGCGCCGTTCCACCCTGTTTTCAAATCGATGGAGATATCGGTGGCCAGCTTCCGGTATCGATCGCGGTGGAGCCGCAGCGGGTTTGCTTTCAGTTGCCTCCGCACGATTATGAGAAAGGCGAATGAGCGATGACGCAATCCGGGATCGCGGCAGTGGAAGTAGGACCCGTGCGCGTCGGGGCACCCGATGTGGACCTGGTCATCATCGCTGGTCCCTGCGTCATCGAAAGCTTGGATTTGACATTGCACATCGCCGAGCATTTGGCCGAGGTGGGACGAGGGTTGGGTGTACCGGTGATCTTCAAGGCCTCGTTCGACAAAGCCAATCGGACCAGCGGCAGTTCCTACCGGGGCGTGGGACTGGATACCGGTCTGCGGGTGTTGGATTCGGTCGGGCGGCGCACCGGGTTACCTACCACCACCGACATCCATCTCCCCGACCAGGCGGCCGCGGTGGGGGAGGTTTGCAGCCTGATCCAGATTCCGGCCTTCTTGGCGCGGCAGACCGATCTGCTGGTTGCCGCAGCCCAAACTGGCAAACCGGTCAACGTGAAGAAGGGACAATTCATGGCTCCCTGGGACATGGCCCACGCGATCGATAAGGTTCGGGCGGTGCCGGGCAATGGCGGAGTGATGGTGTGCGAACGAGGGACGTTCTTCGGTTATGGGCGATTGGTGAACGACATGACAGGGCTGGTGCACATGCGATCCCTGGGAGTGCCCGTGGTGTTCGATGCCACCCATTCCGTCCAGCAACCCGGCGGATTGGGGACAGCCACTGGTGGCAATCGCGCGATGGTCCCCCCGCTGGCTCGTGCCGCGGTAGCGGTGGGGGTCGACGCGGTATTCTTGGAAACGCATCCCGACCCCGACCGTTCCCCCAGCGACGGTGCGAACATGGTCCCTCTGGAAAACGTAGAAGACCTGACTCGCCAACTCCTCGATCTGGCGCGATTGGCGCGGCAATGGAAGTAATTCCTGGTGCCCGGCAGTGCACTGCCGCCACGTTCCATTTTTTTCCACGATGGATTTCTAACAGTGAATGCATCCGAAACTGGATCGAAGTCCCTGGCAGGCCAGTCCGGTTCGCCTCGGTGGCGTCTGGCAGCAGCGGCGGGGGCTGTGGCCATCGTCCTGTTGATGATCGTCTTGCGCCCTGGATGTATTCGGCAGCAGAGCCGGGACCTGTCGGCCGCCCTCTCCCAGCAACTGGAGGAGCAGAAAACGAAGACGGACGATCTCCGTTCCGCCATGCGCTACCTCCGCCAGATCACCCCCATGACGCGCGACGTCGTCGCCCGCGAGGTGCGATTGGAGCTGAACACGTGGTTGCAAGGAGTCGATTTGGGCCAGGCGGCTTTCACCCCGTCTCCATTGCTGGACGATCTTCCCCGCGACATGTTGGAGACGGTAGGCTGCCGCACGCCACTGGAGCTGACGTTCAGCTATTGGGATGTCGACTATCTGTACCAGTGCTACATGATGAACGCGTTGTCCGGCTGGGTGGTTGATTTCCCGCTGCGGGATTCGCTGGTTGCCCGCATGCTGGAGCCGGTTCGTGACGAGCTCGAGCCGGAGGAGGCGTTGAAGCTCGAGGAAGCCTGCAAGCTGTTCGATTGGACGACCCGCAACATCGCCCTGGATCCGCCGGGCTCCAGCGTCGAGCAGCTCGTCCTCGATCCACAGCCTCCCCTTGTCGATGGAGCGCCGGGCTACCGGAATTTGCCCTGGGAATCGTTGCTGTACTCCTATGCCGATGCAATCGAGCGCGGTCGCGTTTTCACTTCGTTGTGCCAGCAACGGGGAATCGAAACGTATTGGGTCGCTGTGCATGCCGAACGGCCGCCCAGCCAGATCTGGGCGGTAGCCGCTCTGATTGGTGACCGACTGTGGTTGTTCGAACCGCGCCTGGCCATGCCGATTGTCGACCCGGATGCCTTGCGGTTGGCAACCCTGCGCGATGCACTCGAGAATCCCCGTGTCCTGCGGCGGTTGGATTTGCCCGGCAGATTCGATTACGGGCTCGATCCAGGTGCGACCGGCGAGATAGAACTGTTGATCGACGTTCCGCCCACCGCGGCCAGCGCACGGATGAAACTCTTGGAACAGTCGTTGTTAGGGGACGAGCGCATGGTCCTGTACCGGGATCTGGAACGCGCCCAGCAGCTCGCCAGCCAGATCGCACCCTCGGCGTCGGTACGTCTCTGGCAGGTCCCGTTGATGGCTCAAGTCCAAGCCGCATCGGTGCGAGATCGCTTGCAGCGCATGTCCGATTTCACCCTCAACTATTTTGCCATGCATGGCGTATGGATGATGGAGAACCCAGCCGCTGAGGGAAGGCTGAAGCACTTGTTCGGCCAGTTTGAAAACACCATGGACGGGCGAGGGGCATTGTCGCTGTACATGGACAGCCGGATCGATGACGAACGGATTCAAAAACTGGCTTACGATCCCGACGTGCAACGCGAGCTAGGTTTCACGCGGCGGTCGGGCGAGGAGTTGGAACAATTCCAAACCCGGTTGCAGCAGGCCCAGATCGTCCTGCGTCAAGCCAAGGTGGATGCCGCCTACTTGATGGCCCAATTGCATTTCGATCGCGGTAACTACTCCGCGGCAGAAAACTGGTTCCTGAAGCGTGTCATCAACTCGCCGGATCCCCGCGCCCAGAAGTGGCATGCGATCAGCCACTACGCGCTAGCGCGCGTGTATCAGGAACTGAGCAAACTGGATGACGCCGCGGAACACCTAACCTGGCAGCCCAGCCCTCAGGAGGCGGGTAACCGGTTGCGGCTACGCTATCTGCGCGCCATCGCAGACGGACAGGGCGCTGCCGATGCCCCCAACCAAGCCACGCCCCAACCTCCCGACACAGATCGAGAGGATCCAGCAAGCGATGAGGCGAATCCAGATGCCCCTCGAGGATGAAACTGCGGCAAGCACAGCGGCGGATGCGCCGCTGCAGTGACTCTGCACCTGCGGTTCCATTTGACGCGCTGCCGGGATCGGTGTCCGGTGCGAAACGTTTTCGGTGCGATCCGAGATTCTGATTCAGAGGTCGGGCAACGATACGGAGCCCCCTGTTTCGATCTGCCTTGAGGGCGGCGAGACGTATTTTGTTTGCACATCGAGAAGCGATTAATTGGAGGGTGGAAGAATGGCCCAGACCGCAGTCGCAACATCTCATATAAGGGGTGCCACCCCCTGATGGCTTACTACCGCATATCGCTACCCGACCAGGTGGTCAGTCGTAAACAAGTACTGATTGCAGTGCTGGCCGTCTTGTGCATCACCATCCATCTGATGCTTCGATTCGGCGTCGAGACGGACGCTACGGTTCACCAGCTTCCGTTGTTGATTGCATTGGTTCTGGGCGGGGTACCGCTGATTTGGGATTTGGCGGTCAAGGTATTCAATCGCGAGTTCGGTTCCGACCTGTTGGCCGGCATTTCCATCGTCACGTCCGTTTTGCTCGGTGAATACTTGGCCGGTACGTTGGTCGTATTGATGCTGGCGGGGGGCGAAGCCCTCGAAGCGTACGCAGTGCGCAGCGCCTCCTCGGTGCTGGCAGCGCTGGCTAAGCGAATGCCATCGGTAGCGCACCGCAAGAGCGGAACCACCGTCCAGGACGTAGGATTGGAAGACATTCGAGTCGGCGATGTGTTGCTGGTCCTGCCCCACGAGATTTGCCCGGTCGACGGCACGGTCATGGAAGGCCACGGCGTGATGGACGAGTCGTACTTGACCGGCGAACCATACCTGATGTCCAAGACGCCGGGCTCGACCGTACTGTCGGGTTCGATCAACGGCGATTCGGCGTTGACCATCCGCGCCGACAAACTGCCCGTCGACTCGCGCTATGCCAAGATCATGCAAGTCATGGAGTCTTCGCAGCAGCATCGCCCTAAGATTCGGCGTCTGGGCGATCAGTTGGGGGCCTTCTACACTCCCCTAGCTGTAACGTTGGGGGTAGTTGCCTGGTTTTTCTCGGGCGATCCCGTCCGCTTTCTGGCCGTGATGGTGGTGGCAACGCCCTGTCCCCTGTTGATTGCAATTCCCGTGACGGTGATCGGCTCGATCTCACTGGCCGCCCGCCGCGGTATCATCGTCCGCGACCCGGCAGCACTCGAGCAAGTCGACGCCTGCCGGACGATCATCTTCGACAAAACGGGGACCCTGACTTACGGTAAACCGCGTCTGACCGGACAACAATGCCGCGCTAACTGCAATCCGGATGAAGTCCTCGCATTGGTCGCCAGCCTCGAGCAGTACTCGAAGCACCCATTGGCCGAAGCCATCGTAGCGGCCGCGCGCAGCAAGAACCTGCGCCTCCAACCCGCCACGCGGATGAGCGAGCGCCCGGGCGAAGGCTTGCGTGGAGTCGTCGACGGCAAGGAGATTTGGGTGACGAGTCGGCAGAAGTACCTTGCTGCGTACCCTGGGGATGCCGATCTGTTGACGCCGCAGGAAGGCGGGCTGGAATGCGTGATTGTGATCGATGAACGGTACGCCGCCACCTATCAGTTTCGAGATGCGCCCCGCCAGGAGGGAGTCCAGTTCGTCAGCCACCTGGCTCGAAAGCACGGCATCCGGCGCGTCGTGTTGCTATCGGGGGATCGCGAATCCGAAGTTGAGTACTTGGCGAAACTCGTCGGCATATCGGAATACTACGGCGGGCAAAGCCCCGAGGACAAACTCGAATTCGTCACTCGGGAAACCGCGCTCGCCAAGACCATGTTTGTCGGCGATGGCATCAACGACGCTCCAGCTTTGACGGCTGCTACCGTCGGTGTTGCCTTTGGACAGAATAGCGATGTGACGACGGAAGCAGCCGACGCCGTCATCATGGACAGCTCGTTGGCGAAGGTCGACGAGTTCATGCATATCAGCCAGCGCATGCGCGGAATTGCATTGGAAAGCGCGGTCGGTGGGATGGCTCTGAGCGTAGTCGGGATGTTGATCGCCACCGCCGGTTATCTGCCGCCAGTCGCCGGAGCGGTGGGGCAAGAGATCATCGATCTGCTGGCAGTACTCAATGCGTTACGCGTAGCCATGCCTCCCAGGACGCTGGTCGACTTTTAACTGGCTGATCCGCAGAGATCCTGCCAGAATCTCTCTCATCATGGAATTCCAGCTCACACTGGGCAGTCACTTGTCCGGTTCGTAGACCGCAGGAACCGCCACATCTCGGGCTTCTTCCTACCCAATGCAGGCTCCTCGGCACGGGTCTGAGAATCTCCCTGGCGATCGATCCAAGGAGTTGCCACAATTCCGTAA
Organism: Planctomycetota bacterium; assembly: GCA_003695565.1. GTDB lineage: Bacteria > Planctomycetota > Planctomycetia > Pirellulales > Pirellulaceae > Aureliella. Next base: position 7,516 of record RFIQ01000008.1, read on the forward strand.
GGAGCGAACCCGGCAAACCGACACCGGCGACGAACGCTAGCATTCGCACGGGTGGCGCTGCTCGAATCAGGTCCAGTGATCTATCTCTTCCGATATTTGGACGAACGAGCCATGCATGCAAAAAGCACGCGAATGAAGCCGCGTACAAACGGGCGAAAGGCGGGGCGAGGCGGGTTGCGATGGGCGATAGCCATCGGTGGCGGAGTCTTGCTGCTCGCCTTGGCTCCACGTCTCGCCTTGTGGAGCCCCGTGTTGAATGCACTGGTGGCACAGTACGGCGATTTACAACCCCTGAGGGTGGAGATTGGCGGCGGCCGCGGGGGTTGGTTCGCGCCCTTACAGCTCCACGATATCCGCGTGCTGGACGGCAATGGGCAACTTCTGGGCTCCGTCGCCGAAGTTGCCACCAGCAAAGGGGTGCTGGGATGGGCGCTGAACTCCTCGGACTTGGGCACGTTGCGCGTGGTGCGTCCTGAAGCGGTGGTGGTGGTCGAGGAAGGAACATCGAACCTGGAAACAGCTTTGGAACCGGTATTGCAACGCTGGGCGTCCGCTCCGCAGGAACCCCAAACCATGGTGCGGGGAACGTTGGAGGTTGAACAAGCCAGGGTCTTGTTCGTCGACGCTGCCGCCCGCGCTCCCGAGTCTCGCCAGTGGTTGGTGGCGTTGGAATCGGTCCAGTTTGGTTTGCCCGACGCCAACGCTCCCTGGGGTGTGCTGGACGGGCAAATGCGCGTATGGGCAATCCAAACCAAGGCCGGTGGATTGGCGTCGGCTCAGCCAGCCGGGGCGGCCGGTACGTTGGCGTTTCGCATCGAACCGGCCGACGAAGGTCGTGTGGCGTTGCGGGCCAGGCTCATCCAAGTACCGCTGGATATTTACGAATTATTGCACCGACGCCTACCCGATGTTGGGCTCGACGCCCTGCAGGGACGGTTGTCGGCAACGGTTGCCGGATGGTATCAAGACTCCGGTGCGTGGCGGTTCGCCCTGTCGGACGTCCTGGCCGAACGGCTACGGTGTCGATCCGCTGCCGTACTGGGTGCACAAGGCCTGAGTAGCGACAGGCTGACCCTCCGCATTGATGCGGGGGTCAAGGAGAACCGTATCATCGTGCATCAGGGCCAGATCGCTTGCGAGTTTCTGGAGACGGAACTATCCGGCCGTGCTCCCTGGCCTCTGAACCTGCCCGAGTCACCAACCACCCTGCCATCGGACCTCGAATTGCGGGCCGCGGGGGCGGTCGACATTCCGCAACTTGTCCGCGCGGCGCCCGACGCGCTGCCCCTGCGCGAGGGGCTGGCCATGGAACGCGGCAAGGTGAGCTACCGCGTCGATTTGCATCCCGATGCATCTGGACGACCGGCGATCAGCCTGCAATGCAGTCTGCCGGAATTGGCGGGGCGGTTCGGCGGCCAACCACTGCAGTGGAAAGATCCGCTCAGTTTGCAAGTTGATGTTCAGTCCGAGAAGGATCGCAGCTACCGCGCAGCAGTCCGCGCCCAAAGCGACTTCGCCAGCCTGACGGCCGAAGGCACTCAAGACGCCGGCACCGCGCAGTGCACGCTGGATCTCGATCGGTTCTACGGCCGCATCAGCAATTGGATCGAGCTCCCCTTCCAGCAACTCTCCGGGACGATGAAGCTCGACGGAACCTGGGCCAGCGCGGGGGACCAGCGATTGCAAACGAAGATCGATCTGGAGACAACTGCTCTTGAAATCTCGACTCCTGCCGGACAGACCATCCTCGAACCCGCCTGGTCAGGCAATCTGCAGACCGTCTGCGATTTTGCCGAAGGTGCGGTGGCCGCGATTCACAGCGCCAAACTTGAAATGGTAGCCGCCGACGAGCGATTCGCTTTCGAATTGTCCCAACCGCTGGCCATCACCGGACCGCAAGCAAACGGAGCCCGCGCACCCTTTGCGTTGGATGTCCACGCGGATTTGAGCCGTACCTGTCGGCGGGCAGTAGCCTGGTTCGACGATCCGCCGGACCTGACCGCGGCGGGCCGCCTGGCCTTGGCGGCGGCCGGTCAGGTCGGAATCGACGGCGTGCAGATTCGCTCGGCCAACTGGAATTGCGAAGACCTGAGCATCGCTGGCGCGGGGTTCCAGTTCCGCGAACCACACTTGATTGGCAAGTTCACGGGCCGCGTCGACTCCGGTGACCTGTCTCAGTTGATCGTGGAGCTGCTGCAAGTACAAAGTTCGAGTTTCTCTCTGGTGGCCCAGGACGCGGCCGAACCCGATGGTTCGCGGCTGGGCCGAGGCAGATTTCGGGTGGATACCGGACGCCTGGCGTCCAGTGCCGCCCTCGACAGCGCCATCCGCTGCAAGGGCCTGATGGACGGCAACGTGGCTTGGCGCATCCAACCCTCGGCATGCGCGCTGAACCTCCAGATCGACGGCCAAGACCTGGTGGTGACCACGGTGCCTGCGGTGGACGGAGAACCACCGACGATGGTGTGGAACGAACCCAACGTTCAGCTTGTTGCAGCCGGTGTGTACGAGTTCGCAACGGGTGCGGCGCGCATGGACCAGCTTTCGATCGCCGTGCCATGGAGCAGCGTAGAAGGCCAATTGCGCTTTACGCCCGCCCCGGAGGGTACTGGCGCGTCGGAGACAATCTTCCAGGGCCAACTTGCTTACGACGCAACGCAGTTGACTCAAAAGCTGGAACCATGGACCGGCAAACTGATCCAACTGACCGGCCAGCACACCAGCCCCCTGACGGTTCGCTGGCGCAGCGGTAGCAGTTCGGCACCCGGCCCGCTGGAGGGCTTGCACGTAGATCAGCTCACCCTGGGTTGGCAATCGGCCAATCTGGCCGGAGTCGAGGTCGGCGCCGCCCAGGTTCCCGTGCGCATCGAGGCCGGCCTGCTGACCGCGGCGGCCGAGATACCCGTCAGTGGCGGGGCAGCGCGGTTCGACATCTCCAGCGATTTGAACGCGGAGACCTTGACCATCGTTCAACAGCCGCAACTGGTCTTAGAGAGCGTGCAGATCACCGACAAGATGTCGGCGAGTTGGCTGAAGTACGTGGCACCATTGGTGGCGGAGGCGACCCGGGTCGACGGGCGTCTGAGTCTGCGGTTGGACGAAGCCGTAGTGGTCCCCGGCGTCCCCCAAGCCCACCGCATCCGAGGCGATCTGACCATCCACCAGGCTTCGGTCGGTCCCGGTCCTCTGTCCAATCAGTTGTTCGTCTTGTACCGACAGATCGATGCCCTGAGAAAACAACAATTTGCACAGGCAGTAGCCCCCCAGCAACAGGTGTGGTTGGACTTACCGGAACAGCACATTCAGTTCGCCATGGCGGACGGGCAGGTCATGCACGACAATTTGATGGTACGCATCGGAGACGTCGTGTTGAAAACCACCGGCACGGTAGCGCTCGATGGCACGATCGCCATGCGGGCCATGATGCCAGTGCCCGACAATTGGATCGAGAAGAGCCAGTGGCTGGCCGGCCTGCGTGGTCAAACGCTGGAATTCCCCGTGACCGGAACTCTCTGGCAACCGAGCATCGACGTCCGCCTGTTGGCCGACGTGGGGCGGCAGACGATCCGCAGCGCCGCTGCCGGCGCGCTGCAACAAGGCCTGCAACGGGGACTGGGCAAACTGTTGGGCGAGGAAGGGTTGATTCCCATGCCGGGGGCAACGCCGCCGGCCGATCCCACTGCCCCCGCACCGCGGTCCAACCCGTTGAAGGAATTGGGCGATCAACTGCTTCGCACCCCCAGCCTGTTCCCCAACATCCTGCCCGGCAGCCAGAATCCGCCCACCGGCGGCCAATGATCCCCGCCGATGCCCGTCTCCGGAGTAGGGTGCCAGGCATGGTGCGGAGCCGCGATGACCTCAAGGCAATCGCCCGACCTACCAGGTACACCGCCCGGTCATGACACCGCCGCAGCGCGTCATTTCAGCTGCAGCTCGATCAGCACCGGGTAGTGATCGCTCAAGTCGAACTCCTCGACCGGCAACTCGCGGCGGCGCGACCAATGGGCTTCGCCGTCTCGTCGTCCCCGTACGATGCCGCGCTGGATCACCTGCACGGACCGTAGGTCCCAATCGAGACCGGAGGCATCCTCGATCAGACTGGGGCTGGCGAATGCTCGATCGAACTGGCGCGGCAAAATCAGGTGCGTGGGCGTCTGCCGGTCGGGCAAGTAACTCAACAAATCGACCATTCTGGGAGATGGACCAGAC
>RFIQ01000549.1 GCA_003695565.1 Planctomycetota bacterium
ATCCTGGTTTCGCGATGGTTTGGGATTTCCCGTGACGTACAGTTGGCCAGCAGTGATCCTGGCGCAATTTGCTGTCGCCTGCGCGTTCGCCGTGCGAACCATGCGCGTGACCTTCGATCAAATGGACCCCCGGGCTGAAGACGTGGCGCGCACGTTGGGGTGCACGCGAGGTCAAGCCTTTCTGCAGATCGCCCTGCCTCAAGCCTGGCGGGGAATGATCGCGGCCACGACCATTGCTTGGGCCCGGGCGTTGGGTGAATTCGGACCGATCTTGATCTTTGCCGGTGCCACTCGTATGCGCACTGAGGTGCTATCGACGACCGTATTCCTGGAATTGACGGTTGGACGATTGGATGCCGCGGTAGCCGTGTCCCTGGTGATGGTAACGATGGCGATCGCTGTGCTGCTCGTGCTGCGAGGCTTGGGGTCGGAGTTGAATGGATGATCGAATTGCGGTCGATCGGTGTGGACCTGGGGACCTACGCGCTGCGGGACATCAATCTGTCGGTGGCTCGGCGCCAGTATGCGGTGTTGATGGGACGGACTGGGATCGGCAAGACGACGTTGCTGGAAGTCATTTGCGGATTGCGGCGGCCCAAATCCGGGGCGGTTCTCATCGACGGAGTGGACGTGACGCGCTGGCCCCCGCGCGATCGTCACGTGGGGTACGTCCCTCAAGACCTGGCTCTGTTCCCCACCATGACCGTGCGAGAGAATCTGGAATTTGCACCCCGTGTGAGAAGACAACCGGTGGCCAAGCAAGCGACCAACGCGCTGGCTGGCGAATTGGGTATCGCACACCTACTTGATCGCTCCGTGGCAGGACTCAGCGGTGGTGAATCGCAACGCGTGGCGCTGGGTCGAGCACTAGCCGCCCGGCCGCGCATCTTATTGTTGGATGAACCGCTCAGCGCATTGGATGCAGCCACGCGGAGGGAGTTGCAGGCCTTGTTGCGCCGCGTTATCACGTTGCACGATGTTGCCATCCTGCACGTCACGCACAACGAGGATGAAGCCGCCGCGCTGGCCGACAAACGATTGCTGCTTCAAACCGATCCGGCATCGGGGATCGTCACTGTCGTGGAACGATCAACCACCGGCTAGGGCTGTCAAGAAAACGATTTCCCGCGCGTCGGCCAGCGAAGTCTGTAGGCCGTCGATGTCACGGTGACTCCTGCCGTCCACGAACACATTGACATGGCTGAGCAGCATCCCGTCGCTGGTCAGCAATAGCGGCCGCAGATCGGGAAAACGGGCAACCAACGACGCGATCAGGTCCGCCACGGTCGCCGGATTCGTATCCAAGGAGATCGTGGCCTGGCCATCGGTCGCCGGTTGCAAATTGGCAGGCAGATGAATAGTCAAAGACATTGGGTCACGCGTCAGAGATCGAATCGGAGTGGCAGTTTGACGGAGGTGAGTCGCTGGATTCCTGCGACTGCACCATGCACGTTGGGCAATCCGCGCGTCGGGATATCTGTAGAGAAAAAAAGTTCATGTTCCGCAAATCGCATTTCAGAATGCGGCCGGTTAGCGGTTGCCCGATCCCCGTCAGCATTTTGATCGCTTCGACAGCGGCCAGGCAAGCCACCACTCCGGAGACGGCGCCGAATACCGGGAATTGCCGCGTCCAAGTGCGAGGAGCTTCCGGATGCAGGCATCGCAGGCAAGGGGTCTGTCCGGGCACGATCGTCGTGATCTGGGCCTCCATGTCGTACATGGCGCATTCCACCATCGGTTTCCTCAACTGAACGGCGGCATCGTTCATTGCAAACCGTTCCTCGAAGAGCGGCGCGCAGTCGACCACCAGGTCGACATCTTCGACCAATGCCCGTGCGTTACCGGGATGCACGTTTTCGGCAACGCCCCGAATCTGCAACCGCGGATTGAGTTCCCGCAAGCGGCGGACGGCGGAGTCGATGCGGGGTTTTCCCACCTGGTCATGCGTCATCAACAACTGGCGGTTCAGATCGCTGGGTTTGACGTTGCCGGCATGGGCCAGGACCAGTCGCCCCACCCCGGCGGCAGCCAGTTGATAGGCCACCAACCCTCCAACGCCCCCGATTCGCGAGACCAGGACGGAGGCTCGTTTCAACTTGCGTTGTCCCAGCTCGCCAAAACCCGGTACCCACATCTGCCATTCGTAGGTGGCACGTTCCTCGTCGGTCAGGTCCGGCAGTGGCATGGGATTCAGATCAGACATCCAGATTCCGCACTTCCAAGGCGTGCTTTTCGATGAACTGGCGTCGCGGTTCGACTTTGTCCCCCATCAGCACGCGGAACATTTCGTCGGCAGCGGCGGCGTCGGTCAAGGTGACTTGAACCAGCGTCCGATTTTCAGGGTCCAGCGTCGTTTCACGTAGTTCTTCCGGATTCATTTCGCCCAGTCCCTTGAAGCGGGTGACTTGCATCCCCTTCTCGCCCGCCGCCCGCACTGCAGCCAACAGCGTTCGCAAATCTTCGATGCCGCTGCGCGATTCATCGCGGTGCACGTAGAACTTGGACTCGGTACTGCCGGTGCGGATCTCGGGGAACAAATCGCGGATGGTGAATCCTAATTCGGCCAGGCGATTCAGTCCGGCATTGATGGTCTTGACTTCGTGCAATTCAGTGATCAGTGCGACCATGCGATCGTCCGCAGCGGATTCCTCCGACTCATCGGTATTCCCATCCTCGGTCCGCAGATTGTGTTGTTCCAAGAACCGTTCCAGCGCATCACGCGAATGGAACCAGTGCACGTCGTTGCCCACGGTCAACATGAACATCGGCAACTTGCCGTCCTCGGAGATGCGTTCCGCATGGGCTTTCAATCCGATTCCCCGCTTTTCCAATGCAACCATGGCATCCTCCATGCCGGCCAGGCATTCGCACAGCGCCCGCATGGTGTCTCCCTCGACCCGTTTGCCCGTCTCGGTTTCCATCCAGCACTCGGCCAACCCCCGTTCCAGCAGTTGCCGCTTCATGTCCTCTTCGGTTTGGACGTAGTACCGCGTCGATCTCCCCTGGACTACGCGAAACAGAGGCGGCTGGGCCAGGTAGACATGGCCGCTGGCTACCAATTGGTACATCTGGCGGTAGAAAAAGCACAGCAACAGGGTGCGGATGTGCGACCCGTCGACGTCGGCGTCGGTCATGATGATGATCTTGTCGTACCGCCGTTTGGCGATGTCCTGATCCTGGCCGATCCCACAGCCGATCGCTTGGATCATGCTTTGCACTTCCTCGTTGGCCAGCACCTTGTCTTCGCGGCTCTTGTATGCGTTGATAATCTTTCCGCGCAACGGCAGGATGGCTTGAAACTCCCGAAAGCGTCCGCCTTCGGCGCTGCCGCCGGCCGAATCGCCTTCCACCAGGTACAGTTCGCACTCCTCCATCTTGTTGCTGATGCAATCGCGCAGCTTGCCGGGCAGCCCCCCACCGCTAAGTGCGTCCTTGCGTTTCCGCAGCAGATCTTTGGCCTTGCGAGCCGCCTCGCGGGCCTCGCATGCTAACAAACCCTTGCGCACGATGGTCTTGGCCGTCTTGGGGTTTTCCTCGAGGTATTTTTGCAAGGCCTCGCCCACCGCAGCGCTGATGATGCCTTCGATCTCGCTGTTCCCCAGCTTCGTCTTCGTCTGGCCTTCGAACTGGGGATGCGGGACGCGGAGACTGATCACCGCCGTCAACCCCTCCCGGAAGTCGTCGCCGGTCGGCGTGAGGTCCTTGAACAACCCCTCTTTCTTGCCGTAGTTGTTCAGCGCTCGGGTCAAGGCAGCCCGAAATCCGGAAACGTGCGTGCCGCCTTCGATAGTGTGAATGTTGTTGACGTAGGAGTGCACGTTCTCGGTGTACTCGTTGCAGTACTGCAACGCGATCTCGTACTTCACACCTTCTCGCTCACCCTTGATCAACAGCACGTCTGGATGAATTGGATCACTGGCTCGGTTCAAATGCTCGACCA
>RFIQ01000550.1 GCA_003695565.1 Planctomycetota bacterium
CATTGGTAGGGTGCGGCGGCCGGGGCAGCGGCGCCACCAAGAATGCGCTGTCCGTACGCGCCGGGCGATTGAAGCTGGTGGCCATGGCCGATGTGTTTGAATCGCGGTTGGCGTCCAGTCACGCTGGGCTGTCCAAGGCGTTTCCCGATTCGGTCGAAGTGCCCGAGGACCGCCGCTTCATCGGTTTCGATGCCTACAAGCAGGCGATGGATTGCCTGGCCCCTGGTGACATCGTCATCCTGGCGACGCCTCCGGCATTCCGGTGGGTGCATTACAAATATGCGATCGAGAAGGGCTTGAACGTTTTCATGGAAAAACCGGTGACGGTCGATGCACCGACGTGCCAGCGGATGTTGGCATTGAACGCGGCGGCAGAAGCGAAAAACCTCAAAGTCGCCGTGGGACTGATGTGCCGCCACTGCGAAGCCCGGCAAGAGTTGTTTCAAAGGATTCGGGACGGGGAGATCGGCGATATCATCTTGTTGCGCGCTTACCGCATGGCCGGCCCGACCGGTACGGCACACGTCGGCCCCAAGCCCGCCGATATGTCGGAGCTGATGTACCAGATCAAGAACTTTCACGCTTTCCTGTGGCTCAGCGGCGGTGCGGTCAGCGATTTCCTGATCCACAATATCGATGAATGTTGCTGGATGAAGGACGCCTGGCCGGTGGAAGCCAAGGGGGCTGGCGGCCGGCACTACCGTGGCAATGACGTCGACCAGAATTTCGATGTATACGACATCGAATACACCTTTGCGGACGGCACCAAATTGATCGTCAACGGGCGGACGCAGCCCGGATGCTTCCAGGAGTTCGCCAGCTACGCCCACGGTTCCAAGGCGGCAGCCACGATCTCGGCGCGGGCCCACACCCCGGCCCGCTGCAAGATTTATACCGGCCAACGGTTCACCAAGGATGAGGTTGCCTGGCAATTCGGTCCGCAGGAGCGCAACCCGTACCAATTGGAATGGAATGACCTGATCGCTGCCATTCGTGAAGACCGGCCATACAACGAAGTGGAACGTGGGGTGATGGCCAGCGCGGTGACTTCGATGGGACGCATGGCGGCCCACACCGGGCAATTGATTACCCTGGAAGAGTTTTTGCAACACGATCACGAGTTCGCCCCCAACGTCGATCGACTGACGCTCGACGGACCTTCGCCCTTGCAGGCCGGTCCGGACGGTACTTATCCGGTTCCCATGCCCGGTTTGATCACTGACCGCGAATACGCCTGAAGGAGAACTGACGCATCATGGAGGATTCCACGGCATTCGAAGAGGTGGCGCGTTTCGTTCGCCAGACGGCTCTGCTGGAGACGACCCAAGCCGTTTTGGAATGGGACGAGCGGACTGGACTGCCGCAGCGGGCGGGGGCGTATCGCGCGGAACAGATTACGCACCTGTCGGGCTTGATTCATCGTCGACGGACCGATCCCTGGTTGGGGGAGGCATTGCAGGGGTTGGTGGACTCGCTGGGGGCAGGTGCGACTGCCGGTCCCTCCGATAACCATCCCGAGGCGGTCGACCCGCGGGCTGCCTCGATCCGCCGGTTGCACAAAGAGTTTTTGCGGCAATCGAAGCTGCCCGTCGACCTGGTGCAGGCGATCGCAAAAGCGACGGTGCTGGGTCAGCAAGCGTGGGAGCGGGCGCGGGCCGAAGACGACTGGCGGGCGTTCGAGCCGCATCTCAAAACGATCTTCGGCCTGCGGCGCCAAGAGGCTGAATTGCTGGCCGACGGCGGGCCGCTGTACGATGCCCTGCTGGACCAGTACGAAGAGGGAGCGCGCAGCGATCAGTTGGCGGCTGTTTTCGACGATTTGCGCAAGCGATTGGTGGAGCTGGTGCAGACCTTGAGCCAGGCGCCTCGGCAGCCGACGGGCCAGGCCCTGGTCCGGCCCGTGGCGGTCGATCGGCAGCGCACCGTTTCCCGCTGGATCGCTGAACAGATCGGATTCGATTTCTCCCGCGGGCGGCTCGATGAAACGACTCATCCGTTCTGCACAACGCTCGGTCCGCACGATTGCCGCATCCTGACCCGCTACCAAACCGATTTCTTCGCCAGCGGGTTTTATGGGACGCTGCACGAAACCGGGCATGGGCTGTACGAGCAAGGGTTGCCCGAGGAGTGGTTCGGCTTGCCGGCTGGCAGTTATTGCAGCTTGGGCGTGCATGAGTCCCAGTCGCGACTGTGGGAAAACTTCGTGGGCCGCAGTCGGCCGTTCTGGCAATTCGCATTTCCACGAGTCGCCACTCAGGTGGACGGAGCCTGGGAGGGCTTGGACAGCGAGACGCTCTATCGCGATTCCAACTGCGTACGACCCTCCCTGATTCGAGTGGAAGCCGACGAAGTTACCTACAATTTGCACATCCTGATCCGGTTCGAGATCGAACAGCAATTGCTCCATGGTAACTTGGATCCCTGCGATGCACCTCAAGCTTGGAACGATCGCTATGCCGCCTATCTGGGTGTTCGACCGACGAGTTATAGCCAGGGGATACTGCAAGACGTGCATTGGAGTGCTGGTCTGGTCGGCTACTTTCCCACCTATACTCTGGGGAATCTGTATGCGGCCCAGTTGATGGAGGCGATTGCCGCAGAGCTGGGTGATAGTGAGGCGGCGATTTCGCAAGGGGATTTCCAGCCCTTGCTGGCCTGGTTGCGGAATCGCATCCATGCTTTCGGGGCCTGTTGGCCTCCGGCAGAGCTGATGCAGCGGGCCACTGGCCAGTCCTTGTCGGCCGAGCCGCTGGATCGCTACCTGCGCAACAAACTGTACCCGATCTATGGCTTGAATGGCTGAGGCAGACAGTGGTCGGCGGTCGGATAAGAAACTGGGGTTGGGGCACGGACATCCCCGTGCCCGCACCGGCGGCGGGCACGGCATCGGTCCGCGTCGCCACCCGAACAATCGAACCATGAGGGGCAAACCGATGCAGGGGAGATGGATTCTGGTTGTGGCTGGGGTGTTGGGGGCCATCGGGGTCGGCATCGGAGCTTTTGCTGCGCACGGTCTAGAAAAAATGCTGGCCGGCCAAGGTCTCCAGCCAGAGGAGATTGCCGAACGCGTCGCCCAGTGCGAAGTGGCGGTGCGGTATCATATGTTGCACGTGCTGGCTTTGATGAGCCTGGGGGTGTGGGTGGGCCAGCCCGGATTCATCGGGCAGAAATCTCCCCAGGTGGCGGCTGTCTTGTTCCTGGCTGGCATCGCGTTGTTCAGCGGGGGGCTCTACAGCATGGTGTTTTGGGGTCGGATGGGGCACTGGGCGATCGTTCCCAGCGGTGGCATGTGCTTTATCCTCGGATGGTTGGCGATTGTGACGGCGGCGTGCCGGGCGAGGTAGGAGTGAGCCAGCAGTTTCCGTTCTACATCCTGGCAGGTGGACGCAGCTCGCGGTTCGGCAGCGATAAGGCCACTGCGGACGTCACCGGACAGCCACAGGTGGTCAACTTGATGGCTCAGCTCACCCGCACGGGCGGGCCCGTGCACGTCGTGGCTGACCATGCCGACCGTTACCAGGCGCTGGATATCCCCTGCGTTGCCGATGCGATTCCTGGGGCTGGCCCCCTGGCGGGGCTGGTGGCAGCTCTCGAGCACCGATTGGAAAACTACGGGCCCGGATGGCTGTGGTTGGTCCCCTGCGACCAACTCGTCTGGGATCCGAAGTGGGAACCGCCCCTGGTGGCCCATACCGTGCGGGACTGCCTGGTGGTGTGTTACGGCCGCAACAAGCCCATGGAATCGGCCGCCGATCTGCTGTCCGGGGAACCGCTTCCCGCGATGTACCACACATTGTTGGCTGAGTTGGCTGCGGAGAATCTGATGACCAGCAACCGGCGGAGCTTGCATGGTTTGCTGCGCACCGTGCGCGTCGCAATCGAACCGACTGACACACCGCCAACCGATTTCACATTCAATACCCCCGCCGAGTTGGCTCGATTGATCGACCCGCCCAGCAAACCTGGGAATTCGAATTGTCGCTAGTCTCAATATCAGCTTGTTTCTGGTTCCCAGGCTCTGCCTGGGAACCCAATGTCTGACAGGCTCCGCCTGCACAGTTGAGGTAACCGGGTTGGCGGAC
>RFIQ01000551.1 GCA_003695565.1 Planctomycetota bacterium
CCCATTCGGCAGCGGTCATCGTCCGCTTGCCTGCCGGTTGCAGGTGGCTAGCCAACAGCAGCCCTTGGCCCGTTTGGATAGCCAGCACCTGGTCCCAGGGCGCCGCCCAATCCTGGCCCAGGGCCGGCGCGTTCACCATGGCCACGGTGCCGGGAGGGGCTGCGGGCGTGGATGCGAAGGGGGCCTTGGCGTCCACGATCAGCGACGGAGGCGATCCGGTCTGTGCCGATTCCATCTTCATCGTAGCCGAAATGGCCCGCGCCCGGCGGAGCATTACTCGTATCGTTTTTCCTCCGGATAGCTCCAATTCCGCGAACGTCCCGGGCCAGGGTTGCAGCCCGCGGACCAGGCGTGCCAGGTATTCGGCCGGCAAGCGAAAATCGAGCTGGCCGTGGCTCTTGTGCAAGCGCGGCGCACGGGTGACCAGTTGCGGGTCTTGCGGTGTGCCCAGCGGCGAAGTGCCGTCCCATCCGGCGAGCATTTCAATCGATTGCATGGTGACGTCTGGACCCAGCTCAGCCAACCGCGGCTCCAGTTCGGCCGCGGTTTCATCGGGCAGGACCTCCGTGCGGGCCATGGCCAGGATCGGGCCGGCGTCGAGCCGTGGAGACATGTGGATCACGCTGACCCCCGCCTCCCGGTCCCCGCGCAGCAGGGTCCACTGCACGGGAGCCGCCCCGCGGTGTCGGGGTAACAACGAGCCGTGTAGATTGATCCCACCCAGCCGAGCAGCGGCCAGGCACTCCGCCGATAGGATTTGACCGTAATCGCAAACGAAGAACAGGTCGGCCCCCACAGCGCGTAGGCGCTCGATGGACTGAGGAGCGTTGATCGAGGGCGGCTCGAACACTTCAATGCCCTGCGCGGTGGCCCATTCATGCACCGGACGCGCCGGCATCTTCTTAGGCGCGGGCTGGGTGATCGGACGGGTGACACACAGGGCTATGTGGAGCCCCTCGGCGGCCAGACGGCGGCATGTGGGCACAGCGAAGGGGCCAGTGCCCATTACTACTAATTTCATACGACACTCGCGGCTGGTGGCAGATCCGTCACTCGGCTTTTCCCAATTCGCGGCTGCGCTGCGCACAGCGGGCGACCGCTTCGATCATCGCGCTGCGAACCCCCTTTTCCTCCAACGTCCGCAGGGCGGCAATGGTGGTTCCACTGGGGCTGGTAACCTGGTCCTTCAGTTGCCCCGGATGAGTGCCGGTCTCCAGCACCATTTGGGCAGCTCCCAGCACGGTTTGCGCGGCCAGGCGAGTGGCGATGTCGCGTGGCAAACCTTGTGAGACTCCACCATCGCTGAGCGCTTCGATCACCAGGTACAAGTAAGCCGGTCCCGATCCGGAAACTCCGGTGACCGCATGCAACAGATCGTCCGGTACCCGCACCACCAGTCCCACGGCCCGGAACAACATCTCCGCCCAGGCAATGTCATTCTCCGCCACCGAGTCCGATGCCGCCACGGCACTGGCCCCGGCTCGCACCAGACAAGGCGTGTTGGGCATGACTCGGATCACGCGCTCCGTGGATAGCAGTGTCTGCAATTCATCCAGGGAGACGCCGGCTGCGATTGATACAAACAGATGCTCTGGAGTCTGGTTGCGTGCCAGCGTCGGTGCGATGGCTCGCAGCACATGAGGCTTGACGGCCAACACCACGCGATCGCACCGCGAGAGAAGTTCCACGGGGTCGTCGACGATTTGGCAACCAGCGAATTTCTGTTGCAGCGTCGGCCATTTCTCGCGATCCGGTTCGGCGATAACGACCCCCTGCGGTTGCACGACATTGGCCGCCACCGCTCCGCCGAGCAGGGCGTTGGCCATCTGGCCACCACCGACGAATCCCAGCTTTTTCTCTGTCAATGTTCGTCTCCTCCTGGAAGCATGCCTCGCCCGCCCGCCAAAACCACCCTGCGCCGGATCGGGCCGTCTCTTCAGTTATCGATTCAGGTGTGCGATGACCCGAAAACCTGCCGCGCCGCCGGTCGCGGTGGCCAGAGCGATGGCTCGCGCGATCTTAGCTCCTCCGGATCCCGATGGTTCGATCGGCGAAACCTGGGAAAAGTCGTCCGGCGAATGGCACAACACGCGCAGGTCGATGACGTCCAATCGCCGCGCGAAGGCAATCCGCGTGATCGTGTCGTTGAATCCGGTCAACCCCACGCGACCGGCTGCATCCAGGTCCGGAATGGCGTCGTAGATCGTACAGAGCACCAGCGGCAAATTCAGATCCAGCAAGTCATCGACCAGGCGGCTGTAGTTTTCACGAAATTGCGTGACTGCCGGCGCAAGGGTCGCCAGGGCTTCCTTGATGCTCGCCACCGGGGACAGCAGCATCGATCCGGCCACGCCCAGTGCGTCGTTCCCACCGATGCTGAGCACCAGATGGGTCGCGGTTGATGGAATCCGGGCCATTTGTGAGAAAACCGAATCGACCACGGATCCGTCGACGGCCAGCAGATCTGCCTGATCCGACGGTGGCAGCAGGCCGCGCAGGTGCTCGATCACACTGGGGGCATCGCCAACATAGCTGGCATTATCAAAGATCGAATCTCCCAACAGCACGATGTGCCTGGCCATGGATCAACCCTAACATCCAGAAATTTGCGACGCATTGCCTAGGGAGGGACGACCCCGCACTTGGTGCCAACCCACGATGTAGCAGCGGGCCGTGTATTGTAACCAGAAGCATCCTCGAGGGAATGGAACCGGTCGCAACCCCGAGGAAGTGGGCACGCGGGGGCGCCCCATGCCTCCCCGCCGCCCCGGATTGCCACACTGCAGTCGACTAGGAAACCAAGCGAAATCGCAGACCGTTGGTCCCGCGGTGAACCCCGGCGGGCGACTCGCCATCTTAGGCTATGAGTGCTATCATACGCAAACAATGGCCGTGCGCTGTTGGCACGACAGGAACCGGATCGGCTGAGTGGTGGAATGGCAGACACACAGGACTTAAAATCCTGTGGGAGGAAACTCCCGTGCGGGTTCGAGTCCCGCCTCAGCTACTTGAAAGCAACCGGCTATCGCAACCTTCGCTTTGTGCGATGGACTGCTGACCGATTCTTGCCCGACAGGTTTTGACTGGTTCAGTTTAACAGTGCTGTGCAATCGGAAGCGTTTTCCGCGTTGTGGCCTGCGATCTCGTCAGGGGATTTGCCCGCCGGATTCCAACGCTGATTGGATGGCTTCTACGTGCTGGTAGTAATCCTTCCGAGCCAACCAGCTCGCCGCCTCGACGTCCAACAAGACAGTAACCTGCGGGTGCATTTGCAGGGCGGAAGCGGGCACCTGTGCGGTGAGGGGGCCTTCCACCAACGCATGGACGGCCTTGGCTTTTTGGCCGCCGGTGGCCAGCAGTACGATTTGCCGGGCTTCCAGGATCGTCCCGATGCCCATGGTAATGGCCAGCTTGGGAACATCGTCGGGGCTAGCAAAAAAACGTGCATTATCCTGCCGCGTTTGCTCGGTCAACGCTTTGACTCGCGTGCGGCTGGCCAGCGACGACCCGGGTTCATTGAACGCGATATGCCCATCGGTCCCGATGCCAAGGATTTGCAAGTCGATTCCACCGGACTCGCGGATCTGCCGCTCGTAGCTCTGGCACTCCCTCTGCAGCTCCTCCCACGCCACGCGCGTCCCGTCGGGCAAGTGACAGCGGGACAAGTCGAACCCGGCCGGCTCAAACAATTCTTTGCGCATATAGGTTCGGTACGACTGCGGATGGTCCGCCGTCAACCCCACGTATTCGTCCAGGTTGAAGGTAGTCACCTGGTGGAAGGCGACCTGGCCGCTGCGAGCCGCATCGACCAGCCGGCGGTAGGTCGCCAAGGGCGTGCCGCCGGTGGCCAGTCCCAGGACGCTGTCCGGTTTGCGTTGGACCTGCTGCAGGACCAGGCTGGCCGCGCGCCCGGCCACTTGATCTGCATTTTCGAGGATGACGACGCGCATGATCGATCAGTGCTTTCTGGACAATCGGGAATCGTTCACAAGAATGGGGCTGGTGCGAAGTGGAAAATGGAGCCGCCCCGTCGCGCGGCTCCGAACCAGTGTGTCGATTGTACGGACCGGCCAGCCGCCTTACAGTGGGTGGCTGTAGAGACGACCCGTTTCAACCAGGAAAGTGACCAGCGTGGAACAGTCATTCGTAGCTTGGGCCAAAATGCGGGCGCGGCGATTGCGCCCGGTCAAATTGGGAATCGGCGATGATGCGGCCGTGGTGGAGAACCGAGCGTCGGATACGGTCTTGACCACCGACACCCTACTGGAGGGGACGCATTTCGATTTGGGGCAGTGCGCGGCGGTGCAGGTCGGTCGCAAGGCCGTGTTGGTGAACTTGAGCGACCTGGCGGCCATGGCCGCCGAACCAGATGCGATCCTGCTGACCGTGTGCCTGCCGAATCACGGCAGTGGGGAGAGGACAGCCGACGCGCTGGCAGCCGAACTCTTCGAGGGCGTATGCGAGGTATGCGAGCAGTACCAGCTCGCGCTGGCGGGCGGTGATACGAATTGCTGGAACGGGCCAGTGGCGATTTCGGTTACGGCCACGGGATATCCC
>RFIQ01000057.1 GCA_003695565.1 Planctomycetota bacterium
GATCCAGTCGCCCCCCTGCCCGCCCAATTGATTCGCCGGTTCGTGGAAGCGAATCCGGATCGCGCCGACCTGGTGTTGTCGGTATGGTTCGCTCGGTTTCCGCAAACGGCCTTTGCCAATATGGACCAAGCGGTGGGTGCCACTCCGGAGCGGGCCCGGGCGCCGACCGTTGAACAATTCTTGCGCCAGAGCCTGCTGGCTGGACTCCGCGTGCAACCGTCGTTGACAACCGAGTGGATAGGCGATCATTGGTCCCAGCTTTCCAGCGACACCAAGTTGGCATTGATCGAGCCGTTAACATCGAATCGCCAGAGCATGCTGGCGTTGCTGGCCATCTTGGAACGCGACTCCACGGACAAGGAGTTGGTGAATCCGAACCAGTTGCGTAAGTGGATCGGGGCCGGTGACGAAGAGATCGTCGGCGCGATACAACGCATCTGGGGACGAATCCGCATCGAAGAGGACAAGGCTCGCAAGGAGTTGGTCCAGCAGACTTTGCAGCGATTGCGGTCCGGCGTCCATGGCTCGGTGGCACGTGGTGCAGCCGTTTTCAGGCGGGTTTGCTCGCAATGCCACAGATTGCACGGTGTTGGTTTCGAGGTTGGGCCCGACATCTACGGCAATGGCCGGGGCAATCTGGAGCAATTGGTTTCCAACGTGTTGGACCCCAGCCTGGTGATCGGGGAAGCATTCCAAGCCAAGACATTGTTGACGGTCGACGGCGAAGTCGTTACTGGTCTGGTGGCGGGGGAGGACGCAGGTTATTTGCGTTTGAAAGTGCAAGGTGGTCAGATACTCGAATTCGCCAAAGACGACATCGAATTGATTAAGGATAGTACAAAGAGCCTGATGCCCGAGGGCGTGGAACAGCAGATGACCGAACAGGAACTGATCGATTTGATCGCGTTCCTGTGTGTTAAAGACCCAATAGGCAGCGCCGGCAATGAGTTGATTCCGGGCACGCCCCCTGGTTTGGTACAACCTTGAGCTGTGGAGGACGGCGCGATTTGCTCTCCAGCCTGACGCGCCCTGAACGGGGCTGGCGCCTGTCGTCTGTCGTTGTCCACAACCATCCCCCATCCCATATAGACGGAAACAGCATGGAATCGATCGATTTTCAGCATCGGACGCGTCTCGTATTCGAACTGCACGGCATTAGTCGACTGGGCGAACTGGCGCGACAACTGGGATGCGGTCGCGCGTTGGTCGTCAGCGATGCTGGCGTCGTTGCCGCGGGCCACTTCCAACGCGGGGTCGACGCGTTGCGAGCGCACGATGTGACCGTCGAGGCTTTCCTGGACGTGCACGAGAACCCCAGCAGCGATGACGTCGATGCCGGCGTCGCAGTGGCTCGGCGGTATCGCCCCGACCTGTTGATCGGATTGGGTGGGGGGAGTTCGATGGACTGTGCGAAGGGCATCAACTTCGTCTACTCGTGTGGCGGCAAGATGGAGGACTACTGGGGTGTTGGTAAGGCCACCGGTGAGATGTTGCCCATGATCGCGGTTCCCACGACGGCCGGCACCGGAAGCGAGGCCCAGTCGTTTGCACTCATCAGCCATCCCCGTACCCACGCCAAGATGGCTTGCGGCGACCCGCGGGCCGCCTGCCGCATCGCCCTGCTGGACCCGGAGCTGACTGTCACGCAGCCCGCCCGCGTCACCGCCTTGACGGGCATCGATGCCATTTCGCATGCGTTGGAATCTTACGTCTGCAAGCGTCGCAATGCGTTGAGCGGCTGTTACAGCCGACAGGCCTGGCGGATGTTGAGCGACGGATTTCCGCGCGTGCTCCGCGACCCACTGGATTTGGAAGCCCGCAGCGCTATGCAGCTCGGCGCCTTCTTCTCCGGGCTGGCCATCGAGACCAGCATGCTGGGGGCGGCCCATGCCTTGGCCAATCCGCTTACCGCCCGATATGGGGTTACCCATGGCCAGGCCGTGGGCGTAATGCTGCCGGAGGTCATTCGGTACAACGCAGCGCAGGTCGAGGAACTGTACAGTGACTTGTGGCGAGATGTGATGCACCAGGATCTGGCGGCCCAGTGCCAGCGCGACAGCCATATCGAATCGCTGGCCGAGTTCGTGCAGCGGCTGGTGGAGATGTCGGGGCTGGCATCCGATCTGGAAAGCCTGGGGGTGGATGCAAACTCGATCGACGAATTGGCGGAACAGGCCAGTCAGCAATGGACGGGAAATTTCAACCCGCGACCGGTTACGGTCGAGGCGCTGCGCGACTTGTATACCAGAAGTCTTTCACGGTGCAACGTGCAGTAATTATGGGGCCCAGCATCAGGAATCAGCGCATCGGCGATGATTCGAAAAATGGCAACGATTCCAGGGGAATGAAGCGATAGATGAACGGACAATTGGAACAATTGCCTGCTTCGGCGGCAGCGTGCGGGGTGGGCCCGCAGAGAGCGCCCTGTCCGCCCAGTGCGGCCGGATCGGCATCCGCCTGTTCAAGCAGGGGGGCCGGTTCAGTGGCGGGTCGGCATTCCGCCCTGGCGTCTGTCAGGGGGGCGGTGTCGCCGGTCAACGGCTCGGCGGCGATGGGTGGAGCGAGGTTCGTGCGGTGGGTGCTCCTGTGGGGAATCATCGCCCTGGCGGCAGCGTTCACCGAGCGGTCATGGGCGGATGACTGGCCGTTGGGGCGGGGCAATCCGCAAGGAACCGGAGCGACCGAGGACGCTTTGC
Organism: Planctomycetota bacterium; assembly: GCA_003695565.1. GTDB lineage: Bacteria > Planctomycetota > Planctomycetia > Pirellulales > Pirellulaceae > Aureliella. The sequence continues at coordinate 2,697 of RFIQ01000057.1, forward strand.
CGGAGAACTTGGAGTTGCTGTGGCAGGTCGACGTCGGAGGGCTGGGGTTCGACGCCGGGCCGATCGTTGCCGAGGGGGTGATTTATGCGGCAGACGCCGAAGGACGCATTCTGGCCGTGAACCTGTCCGACGGGACGATTCGCTGGCAACTGAAACTGGATACCGGTTTCGTGGCCAGCCCCGGGTATCGGGATGGCATGCTGTTTCTGGGCGATTACGATGGGAATTTCCGAGCATTGCAAGCGTCCGATGGTGAGCAAAAGTGGGTCTACGCAGCCGGCATGGAAATCGATGCGAGTCCGAATTTCTACCAGGACAGCGTCTTGTTCACGTCCCAAAGCGGAGCCTTGTATTGTGTCCAAATCGCCAGCGGGGAGCTAAAGTGGAAGTACGAAACGAATGACCAACTGCAATGCAGCCCCACCTTGGCCGGATCCCATACGTTTCTGGGAGGGTGTGACGCCCATCTGCATGTCGTCGATGTGCGCAGCGGAACAGCCGCCGAGCCGCCCATCCCGATCGACGCGCCGACCGGCAGTACGCCCGCCATCGTAGGGCAGGACGTTTTCGTGCCCACCTACGCGGGAGAGATCTTTCGGTTCAGCTTGGGGAAGCGCGAGCCGGTGTGGCGATTCCGCAACCCTGAGCTGGCTGAGGAGTTTAAGAACTCGGCCGCGGTGGCGCACGGGATCTTGGTGGCGGCCAGCCGCCACAAACGGGTTTTCGCACTGAATACCTCCGATGGATCGGTGCGCTGGGTGCACGTGCTGCGCAAACGATCGGACGCGTCACCGGTGATTGCCGGCCACAGCGTGATCATTGCCGCCGCCGATGGTAGAATCATTCGATTGGACTTGGAGTCCGGCCAGCAGATTTGGATGACGGAACTCAAAGGGTCGTTTTTGGGATCCCCGGCGATCGCGGGCGACCGGTTGGTGCTGACCAGCGACCGCGGCACCATTTACTGCTTGGGCCCCCGGCCTTGATCGCGCGATTTCGTTTTTTCCCATTAGCAAAGCGTTGATGATGACTGCAGAAGCGACCAAGACGGAGGTAGGAAGTTACTTTATCTCCAACTACCCGCCGTACTCTCAATGGAAAGCCGAGTTCCTGCCCGAGGTGGAACGAGCCTTGGCCACCGAGCCGCGGGACGTTCCCCTGGGCCTGTACTTGCACATCCCGTTTTGTCGTAAACGCTGCAAGTTTTGTTACTTCAAGGTCTTCACCGGGAAGAATGCCAACGAGATCGAAACGTATGTTCAATCCCTGTGTCGGGAAATCGAGTTGGTCAGTCAGCAGCCGGCCATGGGTGGCCGGCCCTTCCGCTTCGTGTATTTCGGTGGGGGAACTCCCAGCTTCCTGTCCCCTAAGCAGCTCACCAGCCTGGTCGACCGGTTGCGCGCCAATATCAATTGGGATCACGCCGAAGAGGTGACCTTCGAATGCGAGCCGGGGACACTCAGCGAAACCAAGGTGCATACCCTGCGGGAATTGGGGGTAACGCGATTGAGTCTGGGCGTCGAAAACTTCAACGACGCGATCCTGGAAGAGAATGGCCGCGCCCACTTGTCGAAGGAAGTCTATCGGGCATGGGAGTGGATCACCGCCGCGAATTTTCCCAACGTGAACATCGACTTGATCGCTGGAATGGTGGGGGAGACCTGGGACAATTGGCGCGACAACGTAGCCAAGACGCTGGAGCTTTCACCCGAGTCGGTGACCATTTATCAGATGGAATTGCCCTACAACACCGTTTACTCGGAAGGGATCTTGAAGGCCTCGGAGGAATCCCCCGTGGCCGATTGGCCCACCAAACGCGCCTGGGTGCGGTATGCCTTTGATCAATTGCGCGAGGCTGGCTACGTCCAGAGTTCGGCGTATACGATGATCAAGGACCCCAGCAAGGTCAGTTTCTCTTACCGCGACAACTTGTGGCAGGGTTCCGACCTGCTGGCCACGGGAATCGCCTCCTTTGGCCATATCAATGGAGTGCACTACCAGAATGTGGCAGAATGGCATCAGTACATCGGGATGCTCGCCGAAGGCAAATTGCCGTTGGGACGAGCCTTCACGCCGTCCCCGCGACAAATCATGATCCGCGAGTTGATTCTGTTGTTGAAACGTGGCTATCTCGATCGCGATTATTTTCAAAAGAAATTCGCGGTCGACGTCTGGGACGAATACGACGCGGTGTGGACGGAATACGAGCAGGAAGGGTACCTACGGCGCTCGCCGGAACGGATCGAGTTGACCATAGACGGCTTGTTGCGCGTCGATGGCCTGTTGCCCGCTTTCTTCGAACCACAGTTTCAGGGAGTCCGCTACACATGAGCACCGAACCGTTGGTGTTCATGATGGGGGAGTATGCCGCCGAATTCCCCACCGATCGCCGATACGCCAAGAATCACA
>RFIQ01000552.1 GCA_003695565.1 Planctomycetota bacterium
TCCACGAACCGGCGAATCAATTGGGCGGGCAGGGGGGCGTCTGGATCGGGGAGCGTCAACATGCCGGCCAGCGACGCGCCGAAACGGGGATCGTCGAGCTGATTCGAGGCGACAATCTCAGACATCTTGGGACGCAGGTCGCCGAGGGCGGTGGCCAGTTGGTCAAGCTGATTTCGGGCCAAAGCCCGGGCGAAGGCTGATTCCAGGGTACTAGCCGCACTCTGCGGATTGGCATTCCAAAGCAATTTGGCGATACGCACGGGCCCCCGGAAAGGGCTGGCCTGCCCGTCGTCCTCGATCGCCCTCAAGGGAACAGCCAAACCAAAGGACAGGATCCAAATACCCACAGCAGGGAAAACCGGGCCTACAGTGGCCGAGTGAATTCTCATGAGCAATCAAAGAAAACGAGGGATGACAGGGAAGGTACATGGGGGGACGCCCGAGACAGCCCGGCCGGCCACTCACCTCAAACCGATGGAGAGAGACCGACCCATCGCAGCCATCGCTTTTGCCCGGGCCAGCGCTATCGGGTATCATATTATCTACTGCCCGAGGATGAACCGCTACCTACCCCACCCCTGTGTACGGGCCAGCAGCCCTCTGCGATCATTGGCTGAGGAGACGTTCTATGTCACATGCAAGAAAACCCCTCGCTCGGCCTGTGTTAGCTTGCGAAATCTATAGTTTGATTGCGCAGCGCCTTGCTCGCACGGTTTCCCGCCCGTCGATCGTCGGCCGCCGCTCCGCCATCCTCATGGCCACGCACCACCTGACCGCACCGGCTCGCATGCTGGCTAGCATCCTAGGGGTATTCGCCGTTTGCATCGGAGCGGTCGGAACGGACACAGCCACGAACCTCTGGGCGCAAGAACCCGAGGTTACACAAGCCGAACTGCGGTCCGCCGTATTTGCCGGCGGTTGCTTCTGGTGCGTGGAAAGCGATTTTGAAAAACTGGCCGGAGTGGAACGTGTCTTGTCCGGCTATACCGGCGGGAGAACAAAACGCCCAACCTACGAGAACTATGCTGGGGCTGGTCATCGGGAAGCGGTATTCGTCGTCTATGACCCCACCAAGATTACCTACGCGGGTTTGGTCGAGTATTTCCTGAAGCACATCGATCCCACCGACCGCGCGGGCCAATTCCGCGATCGAGGGCGGCAGTACAGTCCCGCCATCTACTACGCAGACGCGGAAGAAAAAGCCGACGCGGAACGGGTTCTCCGCGCCATCGAAGAGATGGAGGTATTCAAGGGGAAGAAGATCGGTGTGGCGGTCGAACCACGGCAACCTTTTTGGCCGGCCGAAGACTACCACCAGGATTATCACCAGAAGAATGCCCTCAAGTACTCGTTGTTTCGCACTGCATCGGGACGGGATGCGTTTGTGCTGAAGCACTGGGGGGCACGAGCTGCGGAATTGGAGTTGCCCGGCGCATTGCCCCCGGGAGCGGAACCGCAACCTGGCGTGATGGAGTCGATTCAGCGTGCCCGGCAAAAATGGGCCAATTTCCGCAAGCCCAGCCCGGTCGAACTAAAGAAACGGCTCACGGCCATCCAGTACCAGGTCACGCAAAAGGACGATACCGAACCGGCGTTCCGCAATCCCTACTGGGACAACAAGCGCGAAGGGATCTATGTAGACGTGGTGTCCGGCGAACCGTTATTCTCATCCCGGGATAAATTCGACTCCGGTACCGGATGGCCCTCCTTCGTCAAGCCGATTACCCCTGATGCGGTCGTCTATCGTCCCGACCGAAAGCTTTTCGTGGTCCGCACCGAAGTGCGATCTCGATTCGCCGATTCCCACTTGGGCCACGTGTTCAATGATGGGCCGCCCGATCGGGGTGGGAAGCGGTACTGCATGAACTCCGCTGCATTGCGTTTCATTCCCAAAGAGAGAATGGAAGCCGAGGGATACGGAGAGTTCTTGCGGTTGTTCGATGGGCACGATGGCTCCGAGCACTCGGGCAAGGCGGCCCCCATTGCCACTGGACCTTCCTCATCTCGTTAGGCATCGACATTGCAACGCTTCCGCAACTTCTGGCGATCGACTCTGCGGTTTGGCTGTTGCGGGATCGCCGGCCTCTCAGTCTTATGTATCGCATACACCGCTGGTGCTCAACCGTCCCAAGGAGTGCATGGCATGGAGTCGGAATCCGATCGAGTGCCCAAGGCGTTTCCGAATCTGCCCTTACCTACACTGGGTGGAAAACAATTCTGGACCGACCATTGCTGGCAGGCGGGTTGGCGATTGCAACACAATGCAGTGACCGGTCACTGGCGGGTGTTGGATGACCACAACGTACGTCGCGGGTGGGGCAATAGGGCCGCCTGCGAAGCACTGATAGCGGCGCAAGCCCCGCGAACTGAATTGGTCGATGACCACGCCGTAATCTTGCTACATGGCTTGATGCGTTCCGCTACATCCATGAAGGGGTTGGGGGATGCGATTACCGAGGCGCAGATCGGTACGCCCATTTGTTTCGAATATGCCAGTACGCGGCGGTCGGTTGCCGATCATGCAAGCGCGCTGCGCGATGTGGTACGAAGTCTGCCCGACGATGCACGCTTGAGCTTTGTGGGACACAGTTTGGGAAACATCGTCGTCCGGCATGCCATCGCTGATTGGCAATCGACGGACGATCAACTCACCCTGCAGCGGCTCGAGCGCGTCGTCATGCTGGGCCCTCCGAATCAGGGAGCTGGAATCGCACGCCAACTTGCCCGCACCGGTCTGTTCGAAGTGGTTGTTGGCCGCAGCGGCATGCAACTGGGGCCGGATTGGAGCGACTTCGCCCGCCACCTGGCAACTCCCCCTTGCCCGTTCGGTATCGTGGCCGGGAATCTCAGTGAGACAATTCCGCAAAATCCGCTGGTGGATTCCGCTGGTGACCTGGTGGTTACGGTCGATGAAACCCGACTGGACGGTGCTGCCGACTTCTTGGAAGTGGCTTGTTTGCACTCTTTCTTGATGGATGACCCCGGCGTGCAAGAGGCCGTTGTGCATTTTCTGCGCGAAGGCCGCTTCCCACGACCCTAGTCGTTTCTCGCCGGGATGCTGGAAGCGGCCGCTGCCCGCATGGGACACCCTGGATATCACTGCGGACCGCTAGCAGTCAGTCGAGTTCAGAAAGTGGGGCGAGCATCCTGCTTGCCGTCCCTCACTATGCCTCCATCGCAGGGTGAAAACGCACGCTGCCAGCGCGGCTTCCCAATTGCCAGGATTCGGCCATGCACTAACTGGCCGTATCGACTTTCGCGGCGGCAGAGGTGTCTTCGGGAGCCTTATCGATGAGCTCCAAACGCACGCGTTTGACTGCCCGGGGAGTCGATTGCAAGACGGTCAGCCGCACGTGATCCAATTCCAGTACTTCGCCGGATCGCGGGATTCTACCCAACCGGTATACGATCAAACCGCCGACCGTGTCGTAATCATCCGATTCGGGCAACTCCACTCCCAGGAGCTTGCCGACCACTTCCAGAGGCACCTTGCCTTCGGCGTCGATGCGATGGTGTTCCTCGTCGTACACCACGCTGCTCTCCTCGTCGACGTCCAGTTCGTCCGCGATTTCTCCTACGATCTCTTCCAAGGCATCTTCGATGGTGACTACGCCCACAACCTGCTGGTAATCATCGACCACGATAGCCATGTGGTTGCGGTTGTGCAGGAACATACGCAGCAGGTCATCCACCGGCTTGTTGGCAGGGATGAACCAGGGTTTGCGGAGGATGGCGCGGAGCGTCTCCTGGGTATGAGGCACCTGGGGATCCGCCAGGATGCGCAGCAGGTCTTTTACAAATAGTATTCCAATGACGTTATCCAATGTCCCCTCGTACACTGGAATCCGCGTTCTCCCGCATTCCACTACGGCACGGATGATCTCGTCCCAGGACATACGAATATCGATCGCATCGACCATGCTGCGCGGCGTCATGATGGAAGCCACATCGTTTTCGCTCAACTCCATCACGCCTTCGATCATCTCGCGGACGCCTTGCGCGAAGTACCCGTCGCGTTCGCCTGCACTGACCATGGTGCGAATTTCGTCTTCGATCATCTCCTCTTCCGGAGTGATACCCTCGGGATCGTCGCTCAGGCGGTAGCCTAGCCAGGAAAATACGTCTCCGAAGGCCACGATCGGTTGCATCAGCCGGGTCAATCCCTCCCACAATGGCCAGGTGTAGTACAGGAAAAGCGACGAGCTATAGAACACGACAATGCGCGGCAACCACAACCCGGCCAGGATCAACAGGAGCAGCCAGCCCGCGAACAGGCTCGATAAGCGCCAGTAATCGATATGCACTCCCTGCGGTTGGCCGGCATCGGGCGTGAAGGTGCTGAGCGTAAACCAACCACCGGCCGCCAGGCTGCTGATCACCAGGCCGCACAGCAACAGATACTGCGCGGCGATCGCGGCGTCTTCATAACCATCGAGAATGCGACCGAATCGATCCAGCTTCCGGCGCATGCGGCAGTACGCTTCCAGACGCCTTCCGTTGAAGTTGTCCAGCACATGGATCCCCAACCCTCCCACCAGAGTGAGGATCCAGCCCGCCACCATGATCCATCCCAACCATTCAGTTTGCATTAGCGTGTTTGATTTCCTCTTCGACTTGCATTCATGCCAGCGGTGTGCCTTTCGGTGAACCGCCCGAGCTTGTAGGCCGGCTCCTGCCCGACCAGAGCGGCACAACGAGCCAGCGCGACAGAGGGCCGGCAACCACGCCGCGGCCGGCAGCCGCTAGTAACTGACTCGTCCCCAATCATGACCGTGTGCATCGGCAAGCGGTATGTTCAAGAACTTCAAGCACTCCCGTTCCATGGCTCGCATCTGCGCTGCGAGTCGCTCTTCGGTATCGTCAAATCCAACCACATGCAACAGACCATGAATGATATACAACAGGAGTTCGTCTTCCGCAGTCCAACCCGCTTGGGGAGCCAGACGGCAAGCCAATTCCGCATTGGCGATGATCTCGCCGTCCGCCCAGTCGCTCCCCCGCTCGATCACAAAGCTGATTACGTCCGTGGGGTAATCATGGTCCAAATGCTCGCGATTCCATTGCTGGCTGGCTCTGTCGTCGACCACGGCAATGCTGACGACCAACCGTTCGAGCTGTTGTTGACTCGCAATCCAGCGCACGGCGCGGCCGATTCGCTCGGCATCCTCGTCAACACATTCCACGTGATACTGCAGATCGACTTCGATGCGGGGTGAGCCATCGTTGTCGGCATCCGGCGACGAACTCATGATGTCGATGCGGCTCCCTGGGCGGAGTGAATCCATGTTATGCGCTGGCCTGATTGGGGTACTTGATGCGCCCGTGGTAGATGGCGGTCAAGGATTTTACCAGAGACTGCTTGATGATGCTAAGCTGGTTCAACGTCAGCCCGCATTCATCGAACTGGCCGTCCAGTAGTTTTTTCATGGCAATCTCTTCGACCAGGTGTTGGATGCGGGACGGTGTGGGCTCGACCAGTGCCCGGCTGGCGCTTTCCACCGAGTCGGCCAGCATCAACACGGCGGCCTCCAGCGATCGGGGTTTGGGACCGGGGTACCGGAACGACGTTTCGGATACCTCTTCTCCGTTGGGATCCTGCTCCTGTTGCTTGGTGGCCTGCCGGTAGAAATACTCGACCAACGTCGTGCCGTGGTGTTGTTCAATGAAGTCGATGATGCGCCGCGGCAAGTGATGTTGCCGAGCCAGGTCGGCACCGTCCTTGACGTGTGCGATGATCACAAGAGTACTCATGGCCGGTTGCAGGGCCGCATGGCAATTCGCCCCCTGCTCCTGGTTCTCGATGAAGTAGTTCGGTTTGAACATCTTGCCAATGTCATGAAAATAGGCCCCCACGCGCGTCAACAACCCATGGGCGCCAATCGCATCGGCGGCGGCCTCTGCAATCGCCGCAACGTTGATCGAGTGGTTGTAGGTCCCCGGTGCGCGCTGTGCCAATTGCCGCAACAAGGGGTGGCTGGCATCGCCCAGCTCGAGCAAACGCAGATCGGTTTGAACGTCGAACAGTCTTTCCACGAACGGCAGCAATCCGGTCATCAAGGCCGCGGCCACAACCGCCAACCCTCCCAAAACGACCGATTGCTGTAGCAGGTGCGGCAACAGGGATTGCCAGGCCGTCACCAACACGCCGCCTTCAATCTGCATCGGGTTGACCACGTGCAACAAGCCCATCACGGTTTGCACACCCGCATGCGTCGCCGCCACAATCGCTCCCACCATCACGCCGACAAACATCAGACGCGTGCGCGTTCGAATCCGCCCCAGCAATAACGAGGCAGAGCATGCACCAGCCGCCAAGGTGACGAACTCCGCAAGGTTGAAACCAAGCCCCAGTGTGACCATCAGCGACAAACATGAGGCTAGCAACAACCCCATCTGGCGGCCGTACACGATCGTCAACGTCAAAGCGGCCACCGTCAGCGGCAGGATTTCGCCCCGCAAAGGAAGTCCAGCCGCCAGACGGCACAACCAACATGCGATCAGCAACGTAGCCAGCAACCGTGCCAATTGAGGCAAATGAGTCAGTACATCGCGGTCATATTGAAAGTAGATGTAAAGACCGCAGAGCAAGTACAATGCGGCGATCATGCCGACGAACGCCACCAGATGCAACAATGTTTCGGTGGGGGACAAGACCTCCAGCCACGCCTGATGCTCCTTCCACAACAAGGGCAGTTCCTTGTCCCGCTGCAACGGTTGCCCGGCGACGGCCAATCGGCTGACCGCCGGATAATAGGACACCACCGCATCGGGAACCGTGGCTTCGGCGCGGCGCCGCGCCTGCTCGCTTCGTTCGCGATCGTAGGTCAAGGTCGTCTTCGGCAATCGTTGCGCCAGATACTTACCAATCATCTGCGCGGCCGGCACGACATCCGGAGTACTGAAGGCGCGCTCTACCTGTTGCACCAAGGCTTGCGGCAAGTTCTCCGCGACCACGGAACGCCGGATGCGAGCGACATCGACCACCACCTCTTCCGGCAGGACGATGATCGATCGCTGGCTGCCCTGATCGCTGTCATGGCTGAGGGTCGAGATGATGCCCGTTTCCGAAATCGGCTCCAACGTAGATTGCAGGGCAAGTGCAAACTTGCCGCTCGATTGCATGTCATCACGATCCAATAGCGCGCGGAGCGCACGCCATGTCTCGGACAAATCCTGCGGCGCCCCCCCTGCCGAGTTTGAGGCAAGTGCGTGCAATTCCTCCAGCCACTCCCGCGACTCGGCAGGCAGATCCTCGATCCGTTGAATCTCGACCATCGACCGCAACGCGGCCAGCACGTCATCGGCCATCCGTTGGATCGGTTGCGGATCATTCGCGTAGAAACAAAGTACTTCCCGACGCTGCTTGTCGCGCAGGGCCTGGGTCTGCTGCTCGTCGATTATCGTGAAGGGAACGCGGGCGATGATATCGCGCGTGGGCACATCGCCCTCGCGATACGCAAACGGCGGTTCCCATCCGCGGAAGATCAAGACGAACAAGATGCAGCATAGCACCGCCAGCCCAATCCGCGCGATGCCGGGCCCCTCCAACAGCCGCGCAAGGTGGCTGCGCAGTCCGCCTTCCTTGAACTTCAACGAGGCCGCTCGTTGGCTGCGGGTCCGATTGCCAGGAGTAGTAGACATGGGACGCTAGCGGTGGCGCTTATTCAGCGACCGGCCCCTCCGCTTGATGGGTATGCGAATGATCGTCCTGCAGGGAGGACGTTTGGTTACCACGAGAGGTTTGCGGAGATTTCTCATATGCAGCGACGATTTTTTGCACCAGTGCATGCCGAACGATGTCCCGCGTCTGCAACGAAACAAATCCGATCCCGGAAATGCCTTGCAGCCGCTGCCATGCATCCCGCAACCCACTCACTATACCAGCGGGCAAATCAACCTGAGTGTCATCACCCGTGACCACGATCTTCGATCCTTCGCCCATGCGGGTAAGAAACATCTTCATCTGAGCCGATGTCGTGTTCTGGGCTTCGTCCAGAATTATGAACGCGTCGTTCAGCGTCCGGCCCCGCATGTATGCCAAGGGGATCACCTCGATGACGTCGTTCTCCATCAAGTATTTAACCTGATCAAAATCCAACATGTCATTCAATGCGTCCAACAAAGGACGCATGTATGGATTGAGTTTGGCTTGCAGGTCTCCCGGCAAGAACCCCAGATTCTCTCCGGCCTCCACAGCCGGGCGCACTAGCACGATCTTTCGCAAGAGCTGTCGCTTTAAGGATTCCACCGCCAAGGCCACCGCCAAGTAGGTCTTGCCGGAACCTGCGGGACCTCGGCACAGTGTAACATCACTGCGGCGCATCGTCTCTACGTAAAGCGACTGCCCCTCGCTTTTGGGGTGAACGGATCTCTGCTGGTGGGGGAGGTGGATCCGCGAGGCAGTTTTGTCAGCATGTCCGGCCGTGGTTGTCGCAAGAGCTCCGCTGCGGTTCTGCGCCCCTCCCAAAGCGTGCTCGACGTCCTCCAACGTAAGCTGCCCAGCAGTTTCGCTGCGCTGCTGCAACTCTTCCAGCAATTGTGTCGCGCGACGGACCGCCTCTTCCTCGCCAATGATCTTCAGCTTCCCGTCCCGATGCGTGATCGCCACACCAAAATGTTCCCGGATTAACCGGGCATATTGGTCCTGTGGCCCCAACAGGGTCAGCACGGCGGCTGGATCACTGAGATTGATGTTAGCTTCGGACATACCCAACGCGACTCAGTCAAAGAATTCGGACCACGGTGCGCGTGACACACAGTAGATCAACTATAGGACTCCGTGCACAATTCGCAGGTTCTCTCACGGGTGTTTTCGACCATCGCGCAATCGAGCTCCCCACTATTGTCTGATTATGCTTCATGCAACCGGCAAAAGCCCTGCGACCGCACCCAGGTACGCCACGAACAGCGACGGAATGATAGAGTCCGTAACGTCCCACATCCCCCCCAAGCCAGGGAGCAGATTCCCGCTGTCCTTCGTCCCCAATTCACGCTTAACGAGCGATTCGACCAGATCCCCCACGGCTCCTGCCAGAGCAAGCAACACCGATAACAGGCCAATCGATAGGACGTTGGTCTCCCATCCGGGAAACAGGGTTTGGCCGGCCAAGTGAAATACAAGCAAACCGACGACCACGGCCGACACCACGCCGCCGACCAGCCCTTCGACCGTCTTGCCGGGGCTGATGGCTGGACAGAGCTTGGTTTTTCCGGCCATGCGTCCGGTAAAGTAGGCACCGGAGTCCGCGCATTTGACCACGGCGACGGTCCCCACGAGGACGAACAACCCCTCAGCTCCATTACCCAGCGTTCGGAGGGCCAAGGCAAAGGCGAAAGCTCCCCCGAAGTAGCCTGCCGCCCACCCCACAGCAATCGCCTTCCACAGGATGCCGTTGCCCGATCGATACTGAGGCATGAACCATGCGAACGCCCCAATCTGAGCGATCAACAGTGCCGACAGGGGCCAACCAAGACGCCCGACCGGGCAGTCAGGGGGATACGGAGAACCCGACAGCGGCCAGAGCACCGGTACGCACGCCGCCGCCAGCACGCCCCCGACGGCCAACAGCGTAGGGGCAAGACCGCTCGGTGAGCCTTGGCCCCGATCGAGCAATCTTCCCAGTTCGGCCGCACTCCCCAGGAACAAGGCAATTCCCAATGGCAGCAACCAAACGCCCGGGCAACCCGCAACTGGAGCCCAGGCATCCAAAGCGATGAACAACAGCGCCCCGCCTATCATGATGGTCGCAGAAACCAGTCGAAGCCGCAGCAACTTAGCCGCGCCTCCAAATTAGCAGAATCACAGTCGATAATACCTCTGTCAGTGGTCTACGGGTTTTCATTCAATCCGCCGAAACGGCGCCGCCGCCGGGCATACTCGCGAATCGCTGCGGCCATATGGTGGCGATCGAACTCTGGCCACAGGGTCGGGGTAACCCACAGTTCGGCATAGCTGATTTGCCAAAGGAGAAAATTGCTGACGCGCATCTCGCCGCTGGTGCGAATCATCAAGTCCGGGTCTGGCAATCCGTGCGTGTACAACGAGCGATCGATCACCCCTTCGTCGATTTCTTCAGCTTCCAGCCTCCCGGCCTGCACCTCCCGAGAAATCGATCGCACCGCGTCCACGATCTCCGTTCTACCGCCGTAATTGATCGCCAGACACAGCGTCATGCCATCATTGGTCGAGCACGCGGCCAACGTTGCGTCCATCTCTGCCTGTACGTCGGCGGGCAACCGCTCTCGCCGCCCAATGATTCTCAACTGCAGGTTGTTCTCCACCAACGTCGATCGCTCGGCAATCAAGTACTTGCGCAGCAACGTCATCAGGAATTCCAATTCCTGCGGCGGTCGCTTCCAGTTCTCGCTGCTCAAGCAATACAACGTGAGCACTTGGATGCCGAAATCGCGGCACGCCTCCATCGTGCGTCGCACCGAGTCGACACCGCGCAGGTGGCCTTCGATGCGCTCCAACCCGCGCTGCTGCGCCCATCTGCCATTGCCGTCCATGATGATGGCGACGTGCTTCGGACGGCGCTCCAGCGGAACGTCCTCCAACAGATCGAGCTGTTCGCTGGTGTTTTGCAGCTCTGTCAAACGCAAGCCTATCCTGTGAATGTATGCCGAACTGTCGTGGTATGCGTGTCGAGCAGGGGGCGGAGTCGTTGCTGCGATTTCTCCTGCTTCCGGCAGGGACTGCCGGGCTACGGTTTGTCCTGCTATTTCCGGCAGGGACTGCCGGGCTACTATTACCCCGCCAACGGTTTCTTGCTCTGGCTCTTAGTTTAACAACTCATCCTGGTTCACAAACATCGTTTGCTCACGATCGGGACCAACCGAAACGATCGATACGGGGACGCCGATCAACTCGGCAATCCGTTCCAAATAGCGCCGGGCATTGACCGGCAACTCGTCCAACTCGCGGAGCTGGGTCACATCGGAATTCCAGCCTGGAAGCGTCTCATAGACGGGCTTGGCGCGCCGTAACGTGTCGGCATCGCAAGGAAACCGGTCGACGCGAACACCATCGATCTCATAAGCGACACAAACCTTCAACTCGTCGAAATGAGCGAGCACATCCATCA
>RFIQ01000553.1 GCA_003695565.1 Planctomycetota bacterium
TTGTCCGAGCTGCGCAATAAATCGTTACCGAAACGGGTAGACCAGATTCCGGAGCTCAAGGATTTTTACAACCAGTATGATGAATTGGAAGTGACGCCCGAGTCGCGGAAGGCGTACCAGCGGATGTTGGAGAAACTGAGCGACGAGGAACGAGAACTGCTTCAGCATGCCGACAACTACTACACAGTGACCATCAAGAACATCGGTGGGCTGGTGATGCCGGTGATACTCAAAGTTCTGTTCGAAGATGGTTCGGAGCGGATGATCCGTTTGCCAGCGGAAATCTGGGTCAAGAATAATCAGATTGCGCGAACGTCGTTTGCCTCGGCGTCACCACTGCGGAGCATCGAACTGGATCCACATCGCGAAACGGCCGATGCCAATCGCGACAACAACTACTTCCCGCCCCGATTGGAGCCCAGTCGATTCCAGATCTACAAGGCAAACGAGTCGCGGCGCGAAGCAGGTAACCCGATGCGTGAAGCCCGCAAGCGGGAGGAAGAAGCTCGCAAACGCGAGGAAGAAGCCGGCAAGCGGGAGGAAGAAGCCGGCAAACAGGAGGAAGGTGCTCAGCAATCCGACGAGAAGACAAGTCAACGCGAGGAAGGCAAGCAAAAAGTGGACGGGCGAGCGGCACAGCGGAGCGCCAAACGTCCGGCCGCGGCGCCTGCTGCGGATGATGGGAACTGAGGGGCTGTTTCATGAAGACAATCGAGCGCAGGTGCGGCAGCTATCCAGTAGTGGCTGCTGCGACTAAATCGCTACATCGCCCTCAGGCTACGGCTGGTCCGGCCGCTTGCTTGGAGGCCGGCGCGACCCGCCCGAATCGATGTCGACACGGCTTGAGGTGGACGGGACTGGTTTGGGCGATCTGCATCGCCTGGCCCGTTGCGGTGAGCGCTCACCCTTTTCATATCTCTGTGGCGGAGGCGGAATGGAATGCTGACGCACAATGCCTGGAGGTCAGCCTCAAACTGCAGCCAACCGACTTGGAACGCGCGCTGGCTCGTTTGGCAGGCAAACGAATCCGCGTGGAAGAGGAGCAGGCTGATCCGTGGATCGAGAAATACTTGCAGGCCAACTTTCGGTGCACCGAGGAGCAGGGGCGACCAGCTGCGGAGTCGCAGGGGCAGTCGGCCCAGTTCTCAAAGGTCAAGCTGGTGGGCAAAGAAATCGGAGTGGCATGGATGTGGGTATACTTCGAAGTGCGGTGGTCGCCGGACAAACGCCCGCAAACTCTGGTCGATACCATTCTGTTGGAGGTCAACGAAGCGCAAATCAATACCGTGGTGCTGCGTAGCGGCCCGCAGCGGCGGGCATTGAAATTCACGGCTCGGCAGTGGTGGCATGCAATGGACTGGGAATGGCTGACGCGTCAGGACACCGTTGACATCAGCGCTAAAGGCGAGCAGTGATGGATGCGTTTCTGGCGCGCTGTTGGTTCGACCAGACAAGGGAACAGCATGGAATTGCGGGCCGAGATCATTGCCGTTGGAGATGAATTGGTGTCCGGGCAGCGTTTGGATACCAACAGCCAGTGGTTGAGCCGGGCGCTGGCCGATGCAGGAGGCCGAGTGGTACGCCACACTACCGTGGGCGACGACTTGCAGGCGAACATCGACGCGCTGCGATCGGCTGCCGCACGGGTCGACTTGATCGTGTGCACTGGCGGTCTGGGGCCGACACAAGATGATCTGACACGCGAGGCGATCGCCGCGGCGTTCGATGCTCCGTTGGAATTGCACCAACCTTCGCTGGAGCACATTCAGTCGCTATTTGCGCGGCGCGGTCGCTCCATGCCGCCTCGGAATCGTCTGCAAGCGATGTTGCCCCGTGGGAGTTTACCCATCGATAACCCGCATGGTTCCGCTCCGGGTATTGATTTGTCTACGACGGTCGATGGCCGTTCCGTTCGCATCGTCGCCCTGCCCGGCGTACCCGCTGAGATGCGTGAGATGTGGAGTTGCACCGTCGGTCCCAAGATCCTTCCCCAGTTGCTCAGCAGTAACTTGCGCCAGTTCTTTCACGTCGTCAAGGTTTTCGGCATCGGGGAGAGCGATGTCGAGGCGCGATTGCCCGGCCTGTTTGAGCGCGGCCGAGATCCGACGGTGGGGATAACTGTCAGCCGGGCAACGATTACGCTTCGAATCGCCTCATGGGCTCGAGACGAAACGGAGTTTCGCCAGAAGGCGGCTGCGACGCTCCAGCAGATACATCAGGCCCTTGGCGACCTGGTCTTCGGGTGCGGGGAGATGGAATTGGAGGATCGAGTGGCCGCGGACTTGGTGCGGGTCGGCTGGCGAATGGTAGCCCTGGAAATTGGTGCTTCCAGTTGGGTGGGCGACTGGCTGCAGGCTGCCACGGGGCGGCTCGAGGTCCCGACCTTGGAAGGAGGACGCTCGCCATTTGCTGGCAGTTTGGCCTTTGCTCGACGCGCGGATGCCGTAAGTTGGTTGCGGACCGACAGGGACGAGGCGGATTCGGCGGTGTTGCCGACTCCGTCAGCAACTGCCGCCGCCGAGCCACAAACACAGGTGTCCGAGTTGGTGGAACTGGCTGAATTGGCGGCCAAGCGGTTTGCTGCCGACGTGGCTCTGGTCATCGATGGCTATCCCTCAGAGAGGGAGATGGTCGCAGCAACGTCGCCGTTTCCGGTACGATATGCCTTGTGGGTCGGCGGGGGGCAAGTCGTAGACCAACGCCAGTTGGGCGGGCACCCAGATGTACTCGGCCCCCGCATCGCCAAGGTTGGGTTGGACCTTGTGCGGCGGGCGATCACGGATCGTCATCCGACGATGGTATGAGGGCTGGGCAGTTCGATTGGATCGCCATTTGCTAGACGCTCGCATTGGGGAATGACAACAAAGGTGAACGACGGATGAGCCGTGTGCAGATCCAGCCGATTGCTGGGCCCTTGGATGGAGCCATTCGGCCCCCTGGCAGCAAGAGTATCACGAATCGGGCCATCGTGTGCGCAGCGTTCGGCGACGGCACCAGCCACCTCGAAGGTGTGCTGGACAGCGAAGATACGCGGGTGATGATGGAAGCCTGGCGGACCGTGGGAGTACCTGTCTGCCACGATCCGGCCACCGCGACCGTTGAGGTTGTCGGTTGCGGAGGCCGTCTCCCCGTCGATCGAGCCAACCTGTTCATCGCCAACAGCGGGACGACGATTCGTTTCTTGACCGCTTCCCTGGCGGCCTGCCAAGGTGAATTCGTGTTAGACGGTGTCGAACGCATGCGTCAGCGTCCGATTGGCGATTTGCTTCGAGCCTTAAGCGAGCTGGGGGCCGACGTGCATAGCCTGAATGATCGCGCCCCAGATTGCCCACCGGTACGGGTGCGGGCCAGAGGGTTGAAGGGAGGGCGTGCGTCGGTGCGGGGCGATATTTCCAGCCAGTTCTTGTCGGGGTTGATGATGGCCGCTCCCCTGGCAGCGACGCCGGTCGACTTGCGGATCGAGGGGCGTTTGGTGTCCGTGCCCTACGTGCAGATGACGGCTGACGTCATGAAGTCGTTCGGTGTCCAGGTGGGGGTCGATCTCCCGCAGAGGATCGAGATTCGGGCGCCGCAGCGTTACCGGGCCCAACGGTATGCCATCGAGCCGGATGCGTCTGCGGCCAGCTACTTTTGGGCGGCTGCCGCAATCGTCGGCGGCCGGGCGCGGGTGGAGGGGCTGACTGGCAGCAGTTTGCAAGGGGACGTGGCGTTTTGCGCTGTGCTCGAGCGGATGGGGTGCACGGTGAAGTACCTGGAAAACGCCATCGAGGTGGTCGGTCCAGCCTGCCACGGTATCGACGTCGATATGGCGGACATCAGCGATACGGTCCAAACGTTGGCAGCAGTGGCTTTGTTTGTCGACGAGCCGACGATCATTCGGGGGGTCGCGCACAATCGGGTCAAAGAAACCGACCGCATTGGCGATCTAGCGACCGAATTGCGACGTCTGGGAGCTCGAGTGGAGGAGCTGCCCGATGGTCTACGGATTGAACCGCCGAGTCAAATTCGGCCGGCTGAGATTCAAACCTACAACGACCACCGCATGGCCATGAGTTTGGCGCTGGTGGGCTTGAGAGCCACTGGAATCGTCATTCGCGATCCGGAGTGCACCGTGAAGACCTACCCGGGATACTGGGAGGACCTACAGGCGTTCGCTGGGTGCAGTATCCAGCGAATCGCTTGACCGCCGATGCATGGTGGCCTCGATGTACTGCTGGGCCCTGGCGAGAATCTGCTCGATCCGCTGGTCGTCGAAGATACTGGATGATTCCGCACTGGCGATAAAGCTCGCGCCGCAGTGCACGCATTCAACCTCTCGAGCCATCAGCTCCACGCGAACTTCCAGGTTGCGGCCGCAGGTTGGGCAAGCGCGAACAAAGAATGTACCAGTGGGCATCAGTGAGTTCTCCATTCTGAGCGAACGGGAGCCAACCGTTCGTTGCATCGGACATCCTATTCGTTCGGGCTCGTTGTCATGGAAGCACGTGCACGTTGAATGCGGCCCAGAGCCCTCTACGTCATAATTCTGAAGAGGATCGCATTATTGGTGGCGAAACCGCCTTTGTCAAGGCTTCAGGGGCATTTTTGTTTCCTTGGGAGGGCCGGAATTCGGTCTGCGGGACGAAAGTGGGTGGAAAA